>CANGJE010000003.1 GCA_947454305.1 Oxalobacteraceae bacterium | reverse complement strand
GATTAACCACTAGGAAATTACCCAAAAATGAAGAAGTTGAATTCAAATCGGCACCAAATAAAATCGACCGCTAGGCCGCGCCAGTATTGGCTTTTACTAAAAAATAGAACGCTTTAACCGGACACTACTGATTCAAAATAATTATTAATCTGTGGTTGCTAAGAATTAGATTCAGTTGTTAACCTAATTTTTATTAAAAATACTTGCGTGTTGTAGCCGGCATACCCAACGGTGTTTTGTACTTTGGGCGGTATGCTCAGGGCAGCTAGTGAAATAGTCGATTTGCCCTTCAGTTTTGGGCGCTGCGGTCGATAGGTAAGGGACAGGCGGTAGTCCGCCTCGAATGATGAGATTGCCAAATTGGACAGCTGCAGGCTGCCAAACCTTAATGCCCGGGTGGGGCTCGATTTTTTTGGAATAGTTCATGAAGCTCAAAAGCCTCAATGAAGACGAATACCGGATTTTGCAAATGGTGGTTAAGGAGTTTTATGTCGCATTACCTGAAATCCTAAAGACATATAGCTTGTTCTCTACTCATGTTGTAAGCAAAGCCCTAAACCACTATGGGATCAAGACCCGGGTCATCCCTGCTCGCCTGTGGTGTTCGAATTTAAAGACTGAAAAAGAGTTCGTCGGCGGATGCTTGAATTTTGAAGACGCCGAAAAATGGAATGGTCACGTGATTTGTTTGGTGGGCGACTGGCTAGTCGATGCAGCGATTTATCACCTAAATCCAACATTTGGTTATCAGGTTCCAAAAATCATTGCTCAGCGTATTGTTTACCCTGAGCCGCAGATTTATACACGGTATCGCTTAAATAAAAAAACGGACTTCATTTGGTATCGTTTGCCAGCAAATTTACCCACTATCCCTCTGGAGGGATATGAAGAGTTTATGCAGCGCTATCTGCCGACGTTGATAGATCACATCGATCGTTTAAGGGCGGCCCCAGAGAAAGTAATTAATCCAGAACAAATTGCCCTGCTTGAAGAGCCTGCCGACGATTTGGTTGAGGGAGATAGAGAAAATTCTGACGATCACGAGTCCGAAGTTATGGTTGATAGCGTTACAGAGGAAGTGATTACAGACCTCAATGAAGAACTCATCGAAGTCGATACGCCAGAGTTGATTGCAAATGCTGAAGTAGTTGAGGAATCAGCGGCCGAAACCGCGTAAAGGGCGAGCGTATTTAGTGCGTGCGACTGACTGCAAACGCGGCCAGCTCTAGAAGCGCAGTTTTATTCGGCCCATCTGGAATGCTCTTTATGGCTTCAACGGCACGCTGACTGGCGGCTACCGCTTTTTGTCGGGTGTATTCCAATGCGCCTGACTGCGTAATGGCTGACAAAATTTCATCAAAATGCAATTCGTCTCCATTAGCGATGCAGTTGCGAACCAGGTTGCGTTGTTGCTCAGTGCCGTTTTGAAGTAAGTAGATAAGTGGCAGGGTAGGTTTGCCTTCACGCAGATCATCGCCGACATTTTTCCCTATGTCGTCTTGGTTACCTGAGTAATCCAGCACATCATCAATCAGTTGAAACGCGGTGCCGAGTGATCGGCCGTACTCGGCGGCGGCGTCAATTGCAGATTCGGGAGCTCCGGCTATTAGGCAACCCAATTCTGTACCTGCTTCAAAGAGTTTCGCGGTCTTTGATCGAATCACTTGTAAGTAACGCTCCTCGGTAACGTCCGGGTCATGCATGTTCATTAGCTGCAGAACTTCCCCTTCGGCGATCACATTAGTAGCGTCGGCGAGTATTTGCATGATGCGCATACTATTAACGGACACCATCATCTGAAAAGCGCGCGAATAAACAAAATCACCCACAAGCACCGAGGCGGCATTGCCAAAAAGAGAATTTGCAGTTTGTCGGCCTCTGCGTAATTCCGATTCATCGACAACGTCATCGTGTAATAGCGTCGCCGTATGTATAAATTCGATAACAGCGGCTAATTTGTGATGATCATTTCCCCGGTAACCCCAGGCATTCGCCATCAGTAATACCAGTGCCGGACGTATCCGCTTGCCGCCAGCGCTGATGATGTAGTCCGCAATTTGGCTCACTAGCGGTACATCAGAGAACAGCTGGGCCCGGATGGTGTCGTCCACGGCCTTCATATCGGCGGCAATGACCGCCAGCGAAAGCGTTGGGGAAGCAGGGTTTGGAGCGGACACGGGAGCGGCAGCCTCTAAATTAGTAAAAGTTGCGATTATACGACGCCCCCCACGGAGTTGATTTCGCGGGATGTGGGCTTCCTGTGGAATGAGTCATTCGGTGTATAGGCATTTCGGGCTTTGACCCTGGGTCTAAGTCCATGTATAATTTGAGGTTTTCCCGAATCTGCGCGGGGTTTGCGCTTTTGGGCTAGAAAGCCGTCTGACCCGAGTTAGGTTCAGGCGTGTCCCGATTGATAGATAGATGAGGTTCCCATGTACGCGGTCATAAAAACCGGTGGCAAACAATACAAAGTTGCTGCTGGTGAAAAACTTAAAGTAGAACAGATACCGGCAGACATAGGCTCCGAAATCACATTGGATCAAGTGCTCGCATTGGGTGCGGGTGACACCATGAAATTTGGTGCGCCGTTGGTTCAAGGTGCTAAGGTGCTGGCTACGGTAGTGGCGCATGGTCGTCACGACAAGGTAAAGATTTTCAAGATGCGTCGTCGTAAGCATTATCAAAAACGTCAAGGCCATCGCCAAAATTATACCGAGCTGCAAATTGTCTCTATCAACGGCTAAGCCGTTGAGCGAAATAACCCAGTAATCAGGAGCATCAAATGGCACACAAAAAAGGCGGCGGCACTACGCGCAACGGCCGTGATTCAGAGTCGAAACGACTTGGCGTCAAGGTCTACGGTGGCCAGGCCATCAATGCTGGCGGCATCATCGTTCGTCAGCGTGGAACTAAACTGCATGCAGGCGAAAACGTCGGCATGGGTAAAGATCACACACTGTTTGCGCTGGTAAATGGCAAGGTTCAGTTTGCGACTAAGGGCGCTTTAAAGCGTCACGTAGTCATGGTCGTACCTGCCTGATAATTCCAGGCGCATCCTGCGAAGAGGCTCTGCCGTGCAGGTAGGGCCTTTTTTCTTTTAGGGCGGCAAATCATGAAGTTCATTGACGAAGCAAAAATTGAAGTTGTGGCCGGTGACGGTGGCAACGGTGTTGCATCGTTTTGCCGAGAAAAATTCCGCCCTTTTGGCGGGCCCGATGGCGGTGATGGCGGTAAAGGCGGAAGCATTTTCGCTATCGCCGATCGTAATATCAATACGCTGGTCGACTATCGTTTCGCAAAATTGCATCGTGCAAAGCATGGCGAGAATGGTCGTGGCGCTGATTGCTACGGCAAGGGTGCAGATGACATTTATCTGCGTATGCCAGTTGGCACACTTGTGATTGATCACAATGATGGCGCGATCATTGCCGACTTGACCGAGCATGGTCAGGTGGCGTTGTTGGCCAAAGGTGGCGAGGGTGGTTGGGGCAATATTCATTTCAAAACATCGACCAATCGCGCACCGCGCCAGAAGACGGATGGCAAAGAAGGTGAACGACGCGATTTGAAATTGGAATTAAAAGTGCTTGCAGATGTGGGCTTACTTGGAATGCCCAATGCAGGTAAATCCACATTTATTGCGGCCGTATCGAACGCTAGGCCAAAGATCGCAGACTATCCCTTTACCACCTTGCATCCCAATTTGGGTGTGGTGCGTGTCAGTCATGAAAAAAGTTTTGTCATTGCCGATATCCCCGGTTTAATTGAAGGCGCGGCTGATGGTGCTGGGTTAGGCGTGCAGTTTCTGCGTCATTTACAGCGCACCCGATTGTTATTGCATATCGTTGACCTTGCCCCCTTTGATGAAAATATTCATCCCGCAAAAGAAGCCAAGGCAATTGTCAAAGAGCTGAAAAAATACGATCAAACCTTGTTTGATAAGCCGCGTTGGCTAGTACTGAACAAACTCGATATGGTTCCTGAGGATGAGCGTGCTAAGCGCGTAAAAACCTTCGTCAAAGATTTTGGCTGGAAGGGTCCTGTATTTCAAATATCCGGACTGACGCGTGAAGGCTGCGAGGATTTGGTGGTTGAAATATATGATTATCTGGCTACTCAACGACAGCAAGAACAACGCGAGCAGTCGGGTGTCGCTGAGCTAGCAATGGATGTAGCCTCGGTTGAGGCTGATGATCCTCGTTTTAAGCTGATCGAATAAACTAAAACCGCCCTCATCTTCTTATACCACCGTCATTGGTCTAATCGATGCAATCTGTCATTCAGCAATCACAACGACTCATTGTTAAAGTTGGTTCGTCTCTCGTCACGAATGAGGGCAAAGGACTGGATCATGCGGCGATTGGTAAATGGGCTGATCAGATCGCTCATTTACGCACGCTGGGTAAACAAGTGGTGTTGGTCAGTTCTGGTGCGATCGCCGAAGGTATGCAGCGATTAGGATTTGAAAAAAGACCAAGTGGCGTGCATGAGCTTCAGGCATGTGCGGCGGTAGGCCAAATGGGCTTAGCGCAAATTTATGAATCCAGTTTTGGTCGTCACGGATTGCGTACGGCCCAAGTATTGCTGACGCATGCTGATTTGGCCGATCGTGAGCGCTATCTCAATGCGCGCTCTACACTTTTCACCTTGCTCGACTTTGGTGTCATCCCCGTAATCAATGAAAACGATACCGTGGTGACTGACGAAATCAAGTTTGGTGACAACGACACACTCGGTGCGTTGGTAGCGAATTTGATTGAGGCGGATGCCTTGATCATCTTGACCGACCAGCGCGGTTTATACACTGCCGATCCGCGGAAAAATCCTGCTGCAGAATTTATTCATGAAGCAAAAGCTGGCGATCCCGCTCTAGAGAGCATGGCCGGTGGTGCAGGAACAGGTATTGGTAGCGGAGGTATGCTCACGAAAGTCCTGGCCGCGCGCCGCGCCGCGAGTTCGGGCGCAAGTACTGTTATTGCGTGGGGTCGAGAAAATCAGGTGTTAGTTCGATTGGCCGAGGGTGAGGCGATTGGTACTCAGCTGACGGCTGAGACAGCTCGTTTAACTGCGCGCAAACAGTGGATGGCAGATCACTTGCAAACAGCGGGCAAAGTGGTGCTTGATGCGGGAGCAGTACAAAAACTCACAGCAGAAGGTAAGTCACTCCTGCCTATTGGTGTGATTGATGTGAGTGGTGAATTTGGCCGCGGCGATGTGATTACTTGCGTTGACCCATCCGGCGTGTCGATTGCTCGGGGTATCTCTAATTACGCTAGCGCTGAAGTTCGGCGCATTCTGCGCAAACCTTCTTCAGAGATTGAGGCAATCCTCGGTTACATAGAAGAGGTTGAGCTTATTCACCGCGATAACTTGGTCTTGATTTGATGCCACTATCCAGCCCCACGTTCTAAGCGATGCTTATTTTTATCGAAGCGGTTTTTTCTTTCGTAGCCTATCTACGATGACCTCAGCCTTGCCTGCCACTATACCGGTTTCGCAAAAATAATCTTTCGCCAGTGCCGCATGTTGACGATTAATGCCTCGGTCAATGATGGCCTCCCAAACATCTCGGCGTGCTGTCGTCCAGCTGCCATTGGTTTGACCAACGGCATATAGCTTTCTCTCTCCTGTGCTGCATCGTATGCCTTCGTAACTGATATTGGTGGCACCGCTTTGGCTGGTCACGATGAGTATAAAACGGACAGTGCCCTCTTCAGTGACGCTGACTGATTTTGCATCGATTGCAAAATCCAGTGTGGTGGTTGGACTGACGTAAAAGGACAGTAGATTATTTTTTTGCGCTGGGGCTGGAAGAACGACAGGGCTTTCAGCTTTCGATGTGTCACTGTCCGCGTCGTCTGAGTTAGCTGAGGAGGCCCAGGGTACGAAGAGTGCTAGCAATACCAAGAGTACTAAGAAAAAATTCGAAACGCGTTTGTGCATTAGCATCATTCAGACTCTGGTTCGGTCAGGCTAGGTGTCGACATATTCTCTGTATCTAGTTTTGCGGGTGAGGAGTCGCGTTGACGCCTCGGTCCCGTTGGTTGAGGGCGGTTGATGAAGCGCGAGAGTTCTTGCAATGCTCTCATATACACATCGCGTTTGAATTCAATCACGGCGTCCATAGGAACCCAATAGTCATGCCAGCGCCATGCATCGAATTCGGGATGCTCGGAATGACGCAGGTTGACATCACAGTCGCGCCCTATCATTCGTAATAAAAACCAAATTTGCTTTTGACCGCGGTAATGACCACGAACTTCGCGCTTGATAAAGTGATCGGGCACCTCATAGCGCAGCCAGTCGCGCGTTCGGCCGACAATTTTTACGTGCTCAGCAAGGAGCCCGACTTCTTCTTGCAACTCGCGGTACATGGCTTGCTCGGGTGTTTCACCGTGCTTAATACCACCTTGCGGGAATTGCCACGAATGTTCACGCACCCGCTTACCCCACCAGACTTCATTTTGATGGTTTAGCAGGATGATGCCGACGTTCGGGCGAAAGCCTTCACGGTCCAGCATATCTCACCTCGAATTTTCTGCGGTCGATGCCGGCTCGCACAATAAGCGCTTACGGAAAGCGGCCTGGCCATGCTCTCCAGCGCGAGGGTGGTGCGATCCGCCGACGCGACGACCAGCGAATACTTTAAAATTGAGCTGATTATAACCCCCTCTTTTTAAAAGATTTCATCTCCATGCGCGCCTCCCGATTTTTTATTTCCACCCTAAAAGAAGCTCCATCCGACGCAGAGATCGTCAGCCACAAGCTAATGATCCGTGCCGGAATGATCAAGCGCCTTGGTTCGGGCATCTACAACTACATGCCTATGGGTTTACGGGTGATACGCAAAGTAGAAAACATCGTGCGCGAAGAAATGAATCGCGCCGGCGCTGTCGAATTGCTAATGCCCTTGGTTCAGCCCGCAGAGTTGTGGCAAGAGACAGGCCGCTGGGACAAGATGGGTCCAGAACTATTGCGCGTGAAAGATAGGCATGGCCGTGATTTTGCGATACAGCCTACTTCAGAAGAAGTCGTCACAGACATTGCCCGCAGCGAGATCAAGTCGTATCGCCAGTTGCCGGTGAATTTTTATCACATACAAACCAAATTTCGGGATGAGCGTCGTCCTCGATTTGGCCTGATGCGTGGACGTGAATTCACCATGAAAGACGCCTATTCATTTGATCGCGATGTTGAGGGCCTCAAAAAATCCTACCAGGCAATGGTGGATGCTTACACGCTTATTTTTAATCGCTTTGGTTTGAATTTCCGTGCAGTGGCTGCAGATAATGGCGCTATTGGTGGTTCAGGTTCGCAGGAATTTCATGTGATCGCAGACACCGGTGAAGATGCTTTGGTGTATTGCCCACAATCAGATTACGCTGCCAATATTGAAGCCGCTGAAGCAGTCGCACCTTCCAAGCCAAGAAACTCTCCGACACAAGCGCTGACAAAAACTGCGACGCCCAATAAAACACGGTGTGACGAGGTCGCTGAATTTTTGGGGATGTCATTAACCGATACTGTTAAATCGATAGTCTTATCCGTTGAAAAAGAAGAGGGTGAACGCGAGATCTGGTTGCTATTAGTGCGTGGTGATCATGAACTGAATGAAGTTAAGGCGGGTAAGTTGCCTGGTATTGGTCCGTTTCGTTTTGCGAGCGACACAGAAATTCTTGAGCATTTCGGCAGTAAGCCAGGTTATCTGGGGCCCATCAACATACCTAAGTCAGTAAAAATTGTGGCCGATCGTACCGTTGCGCAAATGAGCGACTTTATCTGCGGTGCTAATGAAGAAAATTTTCACTACACCGGTGTCAATTGGGGCCGTGATTTGCCTGAGCCCGTTGTTGCAGATATTCGCAATGTAATTGCGGGTGACGTATCGCCCGATGGCAAAGGTGTATTAGAGGTGCAGCGTGGTATCGAGGTCGGTCATGTGTTTCAGTTGGGCACGCGCTACTCAGAGGATATGAAGGCTAGCTATTTAGATGAACATGGCAAACCGCAGCTAATGCAGATGGGTTGCTATGGCATAGGCGTTACACGTATTTTGGGTGCGGCGATCGAGCAAAATTTTGATGCGAAGGGCATCATTTGGCCACTCGCCATTGCTCCATTCGAAGTGGTGTTGTGTCCGTTAGGGTATGACCGCAGCGACGCCGTACGAGAGGCTACAGAATCTCTGTATGCCTTGTTAGTTGAAGCGGGTATCGATGTGATCTTGGATGACAGAGGAGAACGTCCGGGGGCTATGTTTGCCGATTGGGAGTTAATCGGTGTGCCGCATAGAGTCGTCATCGGTGAGCGCAGTTTAAAAGAGGACTTGCTGGAGTATCAGGGTCGCCGGGATGAGACTGCCACTCCGATACCTCGTAGCGACATACTATCGTTCCTTCGGTCTAGGATGATTTAAGTATGCATTGCGCCATCATGACGCGACTGTCTTCGCTGCTCGCGAGGATGGTGGTTTTGATGGGTATCGCTCTGTTAGTTGTGGTGTCGAATGCATCTGCGGGCAATCAGCGTGAAGAGGTGTTGGCCGATGCAATCAGAGTGGGCTTGGCTAGATCAATAACCGATCCTCGACCTCCGCACTTGAATTTTGCCAATGAAGCAGAGCGCATCGAATGGCAGCGTTGGTCGGAGTTCGTATCCAAACGTTTGCACAGTCGTATGCCAGATACCATGGTGCGTAGAGAATTTTTGCAAACACTTTGGTATGAGGCGCGCCGTGCTGGATTAGAACCGGCGCTCATACTTGGGTTAATCCAAGTGGAATCGGGATTTCGTAAGTATGCAATCTCTAGCGTGGGTGCGCGAGGTTACATGCAGGTCATGCCCTTTTGGACGCGAGTGATCGGTGATGGCCAGCCATCCCGGCTGTTTCATATGCAGGCTAATTTGCGTTATGGTTGCAGCATTCTGCGCATGTATATTGACATGGAGCGCGGTGACTTGTTTTTAGCATTAGGCCGCTACAATGGTAGTCGCGGTCGTCAAGAGTACCCAAATGCCATCAGGGCTGCCTGGAAGCGTTGGGAATCGACTTAGTTAGGAATAAGCGGGAACATTATGAAAAAATTCTTATTTGCTTTTGTCATACTATTTTCTATGACTAATGTGATGGCTAATCTTAAAGAGAGCAAAGGCTACGCAAACAGTAATGATCCAGATTTTATGGCGGGAAAAAATGCGATAGAGCGTAAGGACTGGAAATCTGCCGTAGAGTCTCTTTCTAAATCAGCCAAACAAACGCCAGATAATGCAGATACTCATACTTATCTTGGTTATTCCTATCGTCATCTGGGCGATCTGGAAAACTCATTCGCGCATTACAATGAGGCGCTTAAGCTAGACCCTAACCACAAAGGTGCGCACGAGTACATTGGTCAGGCGTATTTGAAAGCGGGTCAACCAGACAAGGCAGCAGAGCATTTGGCCAAGCTAGAAAAAATTTGTGGCAAAGGCTGCGAGGAATATCAGGACTTATTCCGAGCAATCGCAACCTTCAATAAGGCAAAATAAACTAGCTCATATAAACAAAAACGCCCGCATTTATGCGGGCGTTTTTGTTCGTCACCTGACTATTATTTCAAGTGTGCAGAGATGAGTTTGGTCATCTCAAACATAGAAACGGTCTTCTTGCCACCAAATACAGCTTTCAGCTTGTCATCCGCATTGATGTTGCGGCGGTTGACGCTATCTTGCAGCTTATGCTTTTTGATGTAATCCCAGATTTTCTTAGTGACATCCGTGCGTGGCAGTGGGTTTGCACCGACTACCGCTGCCAGAACAGCTGACGGGGTCAAGGGTTTCATGAATGCTGCATTAGGCTTACGAGTAGTTTTCTTAGCGGCGGCTTTTTTTGCAGGCGCTTTTTTAGCGACTACTTTTTTAGCGACTGCTTTTTTGGCGGGGGCCTTTTTCGCTACGACTTTTTTTGCTGCTACTTTCTTGGCGGCTGGCTTTTTGGCCGGCGCCTTCTTGGCTGCCTTTTTAGCTGCAGGTTTCTTTGCAGCGGATTTTTTGGCGGCCGCTTTTTTGGCTGTAGCCATGTGTGAACCTCCTATGCTGTGTTGACTAACTGTTGCGCAAGTTTACGCACCGCCAATAGTCTTAGGGTTTTGACTGTGACGCAAGTGTTTTTTATCAGTTTTTTTCGATTTTCCCCTATGAGAGTGACATACATCTCAAAATTTTCGCTCTGGGGAATTAGGCGAGCGTACTTTAAGAGCGCCAAAGGAGAGTGAGAGGCGCGTCATAGGAGAAGGTGAAATGCCTTGAAAACCGCGATTAAAACTGGCCTTCAAGAGCGAGTCATAGGGGTTAAACAACCAAGAGCAGTGTCGAATAGGGCGTGTTAGCGCATACCCGGCATCATCCCTTTCATGCCGCGCATCATCTTCATCATGCCGGCACCTTTAAATTTTTTCATCATGGATTGCATCTGATCAAACTGCGAGAGCATGCGGTTGACCTCTTGTACCTGGACGCCTGCGCCGGCTGCGATGCGCCTTTTGCGGGAGGCTTTAATCAGGTCTGGCTTGGAGCGTTCCTGCTGAGTCATAGAGTTAATAATGCCCTCCATGCGGCGTATTTGCTTTTCCGCTTGGTCGACATTTTTCCCTGCGGCGGCTTGCTGAAGCTGGGCGGGGAGTTTGTCCATCAACCCAGATAGCCCACCCATTTTTTTCATTTGCGAGAGCTGCGCCTTAAAATCATTTAGATCAAATTTGCCGCCACTCTTTATTTTGTTAGCCAGATCTTCTGCAGCAGCGACATCAATCCCCTTGCGAGCCTCTTCGACCAGCGCAAGGATGTCGCCCATACCCAAGATGCGATTAGCCATTCGCTCCGGATCGAAAGGTTCCAGGCCATCGAGCTTCTCTGCGACACCGGCAAATTTGATAGGTTTGCCCGTGATGTGACGCACAGAGAGTGCCGCTCCACCACGCGAATCACCATCCAGTTTAGTGAGAACGATACCTGTCAGTGGTAGAGCGTCATTAAATGCTTTGGCGGTATTAACAGCATCCTGACCCAGCATGGCGTCAACCACGAACAGCGTTTCAATAGGATTAAGTGCGGCATGGAGCGCGCTGATTTCCTGCATCATCGCTTCGTCGATACCTAGCCGGCCTGCGGTATCGATAATTAACACTTCATGATGATGCTTCTTCGCGTGATCAAGCGCTGCGAGTGCAATAGCGACAGGTTTCTCAGAGGTCTCAGACGGGAAAAAATCAGCACCTACTTGCGCTGTGACCGTCTGTAGCTGACCAATTGCGGCAGGTCGGTAGACGTCAGTTGATACGGTAAGAACTTTTTTCTTTTTCTGCTCTCTTAGGTATTTCGCTAATTTACCGACCGTTGTTGTTTTACCTGCACCTTGCAAACCCGCCATAAGAATGATGGCGGGTGGCTGCGTTGCGAATGACAGTTGTCGGGCTTCTATACCAATATCTGAACCCATTAGCTTGGCTAGCTCATCATGCACTACACCTACCAGTGCTTGACCCGGCGTTAAGGAGCCGATGACTTCTTCGCCTAACGCTTTTTCTTTAACGCGACCAATGAATTCACGCACCGCGGGCAGGGCGACATCGGCTTCAAGCAGGGCAACACGCACCTCGCGCAGCATTTCGGCAGTATTCGACTCAGTCAGTCTGGCCTCTCCGCGCATGGTCTTGACGACCTTAGAGAGGCGTTGGGTCAGGTTATTTAGCATGAGTGGGAATCCGTGGTGATCGTGGTGATGGGGCGCTGCGCTTACGTGCGGCAAAGAATATAGAGCCGGTTAGCTGCACGGTTAATTAACACTCAAGATTTTATCGCAGACTCATCGCTGACCTTCATTTAGCACTCAATTACATGGTGTAAACTAGTCCAATGCAACTTCCTCTCATACATGCCGCCGGACTTCTTTACGTCATCTGTGCGCTTCTGCCAGAGCAAAAACGCAGTCTGATCGCTGCAGGAACCCTGCTCGCGTGGCTGCTTCACGGGATTGCACTAGGTAGCATGGTGCTCACTCCCGATTTTTTGAGACTGGGTTTTGCCATCATGTTGTCGGCAGCACTATGGCTGACAGTTGCCGCGTATTGGATTGAAAATCTTAATTTGTCCGTTGATGGTTTGCGTCGTTTAGTGTTGCCTATTGCCGCGATTGCCATCGCGCTTCCATTAATTTTCCCGGGTTCTGAAATACCGCTCGCCGGAAAATCGCCGTTGTTCTCCTGGCACATTGCGCTTTCTACATTAGCCTACGGATCGTTAACGATTGCCGCGTTTCATGCGGTGTTGATGGTGATGCAGGAGTCCAGACTCCATGCGCTGCCAGCGGCGGGTGGTCGTGCTGGCTGGTTATCGCTGGCGATTGATAATTTGCCAGCTTTGCTCACGATGGAGCGTCTGCTATTTAGATTGATAGCCCTGGGTTTTGTGCTGCTGACATTAACGGTAATTTCGGGAGTATTTTTTTCCGAGCAATTGTTTGGCATTCCCTTTCGCTGGGAACATAAAACAATTTTTACCTTGTTATCTTGGTTGTTGTTTGGCATTTTGTTGGCGGGACGACATTGGCGTGGTTGGCGCGGAAAGACGGCACTGTCATTTACATTGATTGGTTTTGCGACGTTGCTGTTAGCTTACGTGGGTAGTCGATTCGTGCTCGAGGTAGTACTTCATCGAGGCGCGGTTTGAAGTATCTTTTGTGGGTAGTCGTTGGCTATCTGGTGTGGCGTTGGTTTAAAGCATCCAAACGCAACAAAGCTGAGGGATCAGTTTCGCCGGGGACTATGTCTCAAAGTAAGCATTCCGATGCTGAGGCCATGGTGAAATGCGCGCAATGTGGAGTGCATCTTCCGATTTCCGAAGCATTGCCAGGTTCGAGTAATCAGTTCTTTTGCAGCGATGCTCATCGCGGCTCGCGGAACGCCGAATAGTTTTTCTTCGTCGCTTACAACGTGCTTCAGCGTTGCTTTTTTTCAGCAAGACCTCATAAGAATTTTTGCAGACTGCAGCTGATGCAGTAAGCTTCGCGCTCACTTTTTCAGTCTGCTGATGAATTCTTCCGTTGCTCGCATCACGACCACTGAGGTCGTCGATGTTCTCCCACCTGATTTTTCCTTGCTTGGGCAGTCCGCTGCTATACGAGCGGTACGAGCTCAGATTGCCAGACTAGCTGAAAGTTCTGTTTCAGTAGTCATTTATGGCGAGTCAGGAGCTGGCAAGGAGCTAGCCGCTCGCGATATCCATGCCTTAAGTGCTCGGGCTAATGCTCCCTTCGTTCCAGTTAATTGTGGAGCGATTCCAGAAAATTTGATGGAGTCAGAGTTTTTTGGTGTGCGTCGAGGGGCGTTTACAGGTGCCGTTGAGGACAGATCAGGATTTTTTCAGGCAGCTCATGGCGGGACCTTATTTCTCGATGAAGTCGCAGAGTTACCGATAGCCATGCAGGTCAAATTGTTGCGCGTTATCCAGGAAGGCAAAGTACGTAAGCTAGGCGGTGCGCGCGAGGATGTTATTGACGTCAGAATTTTGTGTGCCACGCACCGTAACCTTGCGCAAGAAGTTATACAGAATCACTTCCGTCAGGATTTGTACTATCGACTTAATGTAATCGAGCTTCATTTGCCGCCGCTTAGGGATAGGCGCGAAGATATTCCCTTGTTATGCGAAGCCTTGCTGCTAAAGCAGGAGTCATTAACTCGGTGTTCGACTATTTCCGCAGCTGCGCTGACTATTTTGATGGCACATGATTACCCCGGTAATGTGCGTGAGCTGCAAAACATCCTTGAGCGAGCGAGTGCTTTTGCTTCTGAAGGTGTGATTGATGTTGATGATTTAATTTTCGGACCTGGCACCTGGCTGGGTTTATCCAGTGCAGCGGTGGATTCGATTGCTGCTAGCACGACCTCCGCCAAGACGGCTAAAGCTGAAACTTTGCCTGAAAAAGTTAAGGCCTTCGAGCGAGAGCTGATCGTACAGGCCTTGCGTAAGAATCGTTTTCGGCAAACTCGCACAGCAAGTATTCTTGGGATAAGCTTGCGGCAACTTCGTTATCGGATGCAACGTTTGAATATTCATGACCTCGATTGATTCATCTTTGTCGATTAATGATGACGGCTGGTGTTCGTCATTGCCTAGATCATCGTGCCCTAATTTTGATGCTAGACCAGCAGACACGCCGATTAGCCTACTGGTGATTCACAACATCAGCCTACCCCCAGGAGAGTTCGGCGGTAGTTGGATAGAAGCGTTGTTTAGCAATACGCTCGATTGCGATGCGCATCCGTATTTTGATCAATTGCGTGGAGTGAAGGTTTCAGCACATTTTTTGGTGCGGCGTGATGGTCGTGTTTTGCAGTTTGTTTCGGTAAATGACCGAGCCTGGCACGCGGGTTTATCCGAATTCAGAGGGCGTCAGCGCTGCAATGATTTTTCTGTGGGTATCGAACTCGAAGGTTCTGATTTTGAAAACTTTTGTGACGCGCAGTACCAAAGCCTTGCTATCTTAACAAGTTCGTTGGCGGTTAAATATCCGATTACCGATGTTGTGGGTCATCAGCATATTGCGCCAGATCGAAAGACCGATCCCGGCCCCTATTTTAATTGGCAACGCTTTCAGCAAGAGTTTTCTAACAAAACCTCGGCTGAATTTGGCGATGCGCCAAGTCGGTGCGCGCTGCGCTTTCCAGATTGAAAAAAGCGGTTGCAAGTTGCTCGGTCGGGCACTAGAATTAGTGTCCATCTCCGCGAATTTCACTATATCTAGTAGCAAACAAGAACAACCAGATTAATTTATGCGTTGGTCGAGCGGGGTTTTGACTAGCTTTTATAAGGGTATTTAAGCCTTGATCAATGCAGCGCAGGGTCGGGCCTAATGAAAAGAGCAGCTAGGTTTGCCTTCAGGTAGTTCGGTGTATCGCGTCCATTGGACAAAAAACAAAATAAGAGATGCTGGGCATTTGCCCTGCATTCCGAAGAAACAGGGCAGCAATGCCAATTGCATCCTATTGGGAGACGAAGTGCAGACCAGTCAAGAAATTACAGTCAAATCCGGTGGCGAATTCGCGGCGGTACCTAAGGCCTCAGCCCTTGCGCCTTCTACGGCCAGTTCGGTCGCGCCCATCGCTGATTACAAAATCATTCGACGTAATGGGGCGGTGGTGGGCTTCGAGCCTTCCAAGATTTCGATCGCCATGACCAAGGCCTTTCTTGCTGTAAACGGCGGGCAAGGTGCAGCTTCTGCGCGAGTGCGTGAATTGGTCGAGCAATTAACGGTGGGCGTGGTGTCGGTGTTGATGCGTCGTCAGCCTTCCGGTGGCACGTTTCACATCGAAGATGTGCAGGATCAGGTTGAGCTTGCGCTGATGCGCTCCGGCGAGCACGACGTTGCTCGTGCCTATGTGTTGTATCGCGCTAAGCGGCAGGAAGAGCGCGCTCAGCAACAGGCAGCCAAACCTTCCGTGGCGCGTGAGCATGCACTTCATATTTTGGTCGACGGTCAGCGTCAGCCATTGGATATGGATCGTCTGCTGGCGATGATCACATCAGCCTGCATCGGTTTAGAAAAACATGTTGATGCCGATGCCATCGTGAGCGAAACAGTTCGCAATCTCTATGATGGCGTGCCGGTTGAAGAGTTGTATAAGTCAGCAATTCTTGCAGCGCGTGCGCTCATGGAAAAAGATCCTGCTTATAGTCAGGTCACCGCACGTTTGCTCATGCATACGATTCGTAAAGAAGTGTTTGGTGCGGAAGTGGCTCAAGCGGATGCTAAGCAGCATTACATTGATTATTTCCCTAAATTCATCAAGAAGGGCATCGATGCCGACTTGTTGGATTCTAAGCTCGCACAGTTTGATTTGAAGAAGCTCGCGAAGTCGCTGGTCGCGGAGCGTGATCTTCAGTTCGGCTATCTCGGTCTGCAAACTTTGTATGACCGTTATTTCTTACACATCGAAGGAACACGTATCGAAATGCCTCAGGCATTTTATATGCGCGTTGCTATGGGTCTGGCGCTTAATGAGATCGACCGTGAAGCACGAGCAATCGAGTTTTATAACTTGCTCTCGACTTTTGATTTCATGAGCTCGACGCCGACCCTCTTTAATTCCGGCACGTTGCGCTCCCAGCTATCGTCTTGCTACCTGACGACGGTATCTGATGATCTGGATGGCATCTATGAAGCAATTAAAGAAAATGCTTTGCTAGCGAAGTATGCGGGTGGCTTGGGTAATGACTGGACCCCCGTGCGCGCACTCGGTGCTCATATCAAAGGTACTAACGGCAAATCACAAGGCGTGGTTCCGTTTTTGAAAGTGGTAAACGACACCGCGGTGGCAGTCAATCAGGGTGGTAAACGTAAAGGTGCTGTATGCGCGTACCTGGAAACCTGGCACCTGGATGTGGAAGAGTTCCTCGAGCTGCGCAAAAATACCGGCGATGATCGTCGTCGCACGCACGACATGAACACAGCGAACTGGATTCCTGATTTGTTCATGAAGCGCGTGATGGAAAAGGGTGAGTGGACGTTATTTTCACCTTCTGACGTCGAAGATCTGCACGACAAGTTTGGTAAGCAATTCGAAACAGCCTATCTTTCCTATGAGGCTAAAGCGGCCAGTGGTGAACTCAAATTATTCAAGAAGGTGCAGGCGCTTGATCTGTGGCGCAAGATGCTTTCTATGTTGTTTGAGACGGGTCATCCATGGATCACCTTTAAAGATCCGTGCAATATTCGCTCGCCTCAGCAGCACGTTGGCGTTGTACATAGCTCCAACTTGTGTACAGAGATCACGCTGAACACCAACGATTCCGAAATCGCAGTGTGTAATCTTGGTTCAGTGAATTTGCCGGCACACATGAAGGATGGCAAGCTCGATCACGAGAAGTTGCACGCGACCATACGTACAGCCATGCGTATGCTCGACAACGTGATTGATATTAATTATTACGCAGTGAAAAAAGCGCGCGATTCTAATTTGCGTCATCGTCCGGTCGGCATGGGCATCATGGGTTTCCAAGATTGCTTGCATGTCATGCGCATACCATATGCCTCAAAAGAAGCCGTTGAATTTGCTGATCGCTCTATGGAAGCCGTTTGCTATTACGCTTATATGGCGTCAACTGAATTGGCTGAAGAGCGCGGAACGTATAGTTCGTATCGCGGCTCACTGTGGGATAGAGGTATTTTGCCGCAGGACTCCTTGAAGCTGCTTGCTGAAGAACGTGGTGGTTATCTTGAAGTCGATACATCAGAAACGATGGACTGGCCAAGTTTGCGCGCCCGTATCAAGCAGTACGGCATGCGTAATTCAAATTGCGTAGCGATTGCACCTACCGCCACCATTTCGAACATCATTGGTGTGTCTGCTTGTATAGAGCCTACGTATCAAAACCTGTACGTGAAATCGAATCTCTCGGGTGAGTTCACTGAGATCAATGAATATTTAGTTCGTGATCTCAAAACGCGTGGTTTGTGGGATGAAGTGATGGTCGCCGATCTCAAATATTTTGATGGCAGTCTGGCGCGCATCGATCGTATTCCACAAGATCTTCGTGATCTGTACGCCACCGCATTTGAAGTCGATCCTAGCTGGTTGGTTGAAGCGGCTTCGCGTCGTCAGAAGTGGATTGATCAGGCCCAGTCGCTCAACATCTACATGGCTGGTGCATCAGGCAAGAAATTGGATGAGACCTACAAGCTGGCTTGGCTACGCGGTCTGAAGACAACCTATTACTTGCGCACTATTGGTGCCACGCATGCCGAGAAATCCACTAGCAAGACCGGCGCGTTGAATGCCGTATCGTCGGACATGCCTACAGCAGTGGGTGCCGCTCCAGTTGAGGCTGATGGCCCTGCCTGCATGATGAGACCCGGCGATCCTGGTTTCGACGAGTGCGAGGCTTGTCAGTAAAAAATTTGGGTTGGCTAGAGTGGTTAGATTTGTTTTTGTCGCTCTAGCCAACCCTGTAGCAGCTAACGACTGTCTAACGACTAAAGATTTAAGCAACTAAGGATAACCACATGCTCTCTTGGGATGAAGAAACCGCTTCACGTGCATCAGCACAGCCTCGTCCACACCTTCAGGCGGTACCTAACGTACCGCAGTTTTCGACGCATGCGGATGCAGCGCTCAATCAGGGCATTCTTGCCCGTTCTGAGCCACAAGTAAATACCGCTCAGCGCGTGCAGGCGGCTGATAAACGTGTCATCAATGGCCAGACTGATGTCAATCAGCTCGTTCCCTTCAAGTACAAGTGGGCATGGGATAAATATCTTGCGGGTTGCGCCAATCATTGGATGCCGCAAGAAATCAATATGCAGCGTGATATCGAATTGTGGAAAAATCCGAATGGACTGACTGAGGACGAGCGTCGTTTGGTGAAGCGCAATCTGGGCTTTTTCGTGACTGCTGATTCGCTGGCTGCCAACAACATCGTGCTTGGTACCTATCGTCATATCACCGCACCTGAGTGCCGTCAGTATTTATTGCGGCAGGCTTTTGAAGAAGCTATTCATACCCACGCCTATCAATACATTGTTGAGTCGCTGGGTCTGGAAGAAAGCGAGATATTCAATGCCTATAATGAGGTCAAATCTATCCGCGATAAGGATCAATTCTTGATCCCATTCATTGAGACCCTGACAGATCCTGCCTTCACCACGGGTACCACTGAGAACGATCAGAAATTATTGAAGTCCTTGATTGTCTTTGCCTGCCTGATGGAGGGCCTGTTCTTTTACGTTGGCTTCACTCAGATATTGGCGTTAGGCCGTCAGAACAAGATGATGGGTGCAGCAGAACAGTACCAGTACATACTGCGTGATGAGTCCATGCACTGCAATTTTGGGATCGATCTGATCAACACAATCAAGCTAGAAAACCCTCACCTGTGGACTTCTACATTCAAAGAAGAGATCAAGGCGCTATTTTTGGAGGCAGTGGAGTTGGAATATCGCTACGCAGAGGATACAATGCCGCGTGGCGTACTTGGATTGAACGCGCCAATGTTTAAAGGCTATTTGCGTTTTATCGCAAATCGTCGTGCGCAGCAGATTGGTTTGGAAGCGCTGTTTCCTCAGGAGGAGAATCCTTTCCCGTGGATGAGCGAGATGATCGATCTGAAGAAAGAACGTAACTTCTTTGAGACTAGAGTCATTGAGTACCAGACAGGCGGAGCCTTAAACTGGGAATGATGCAGTCTCTGTTAAAGCAGAATGGCTAAGAGCAGAAAGGTGACCACCTGATTTGATGGACAGAACTGGGCCCTATCGATTGTTTATGTGTAGTCCTTTCTGCCTGAGTGATATGGGGTGGGACGTGTGTCCTTCACAAAACGGGATGTTCTTTTTGTAAATGTATTTGAGCGCCGGCCTTTTGGCCGGCGTTTTTTTTGGTTAGCGTCGTGCGGTGGTGATTTAACTGGTGGGCTTTGACCGCTTTCTCATGCGAGATCAGGTTACATGGCTGTGTAAAGGTTAAATTAATTCGTTGCGACTCGTTCTGAATCGAGCTTCTTGCGAACCGCGGTTCAGTGTGTACCCCATTCATTAGCGCAAACCCCATGTCGGTTTGCGCCATTGAATAATCCGCTTGGCCCTTAAGGTCCAGACGGGTTTCCCTTTTGTACCTTGTGACATTTGATCACGTGAAGGAGAAAGAAATGGCAACAGCCAAGAAGAAAACCGCAGCCAAAAAGAAGCCGGCTGCCAAAAAGAAGCCGGTAGCAAAGAAGGCGCTGGCCAAGAAGAAGGTCGTAGCGAAAAAAGCTGTCAAAAAAGTCGCTAAGAAAGCCGTTGCTAAGAAAAAGCCAGTAGCTAAAAAGGCCGTAAAAAAAGTCGCCAAAAAAGCCGTTGCTAAGAAAAAGCCAGCAGCTAAAAAGGCAGCAAAAAAAGTAGTTAAAAAAGCCGTTGCGAAGAAAAAGCCGGCGGCTAAGAAGGCCGTAAAAAAAGTCGCCAAAAAAGCAGTAGCTAAGAAAGTAGTCGCAAAGAAAAAGCCCGCCGCTAAGAAAGCGGTAGCAAAGAAGGTCGTAGCGAAAAAGGCAGCGCCCAAAAAGGCAGCGCCCAAAAAGGCAGCTCCTAAAAAGCCTGTTGTGCACAAACCAGCACACGCGCCAACACCGGCACCAGCCTCAGCATCGGTCTTGAAGACCATACTCAGTCCAGCTGCCGCTTGGCCTTTTCCTACCGGCGTTCGTCCCTGACTTGCTGAGTAAAGCGAGTGTCAGTCGACAAAATCCCGCAGCAGACTCAGGATCTGCCGCGGGATTTTTCTAGTCCGCTCTGACGGTGTGTCGAACAGCTATCTTTTGCAGATTAAAACCAGATTGTTAGGGTGAACTTTGGTTGCCAGCATCGTTAGTCTGATCATTGATACGGTGTCGACCTTACTGGCTGGCGTTTTACTGCTGCGGTTTTGGATGCAGGCAGTGCGAGTGCGCCCGCCATTCTCCCTTGGTCAGTTCATGTTTAGGACGACGGATTGGCTAGTGCTACCACTGCGTCGCATATTGCCTGGGCTAGGTGGCTTTGACTGGGCTAGCTTGGTAGGTGGATTACTAGTTGCGCTGCTGTCAGTGGCTATTCAGCTTGGTGTGCGATCCGCATTTGTGGTTGAGCCCTGGCTCGTGCTGTCACTACACACGCTAATACATTGGGTGGTTTACGGTTTTATTGGCCTCTTATTCTTAGAAGTCATTTTCAGTTGGGTGAATCCCGATGCACCACTCGCTCCCATCGTGCGTGCACTAAATCAGCCTTTGATGCGACCTTTGCGTCGCTTCATTCCGCCTATAGCAGGCGTTGATCTCTCGCCTATCCTGGCATTTTTGATGCTAAGAGTCGTCTTGTTTGTCACGGATAATTTGCTGCTCGGCTTGTTCTGATGGAGCGTCCATGGTGTAGCCGACATGGAGAGTGCTTGCGTATCGCGGTGCATGTTCAGCCCAACGCTTCGCGAACAGAAATTTCTGGCTTAGTGGAAGGCGCACTCAAGATTAGACTGCATGCGCCACCTGTTGATGGAAAAGCAAATGAGGCACTGACACATTTCATTGCCGAGCGACTGAAGGTAGCCAAAAGAGATGTCACTGTCAGTCGCGGTCACGGCAGCCGGCAAAAATTACTTGAGGTGCGTACCGAGATGACCCTCGAGCAGATCGAAGCGCTACTCAGCTAACGACGCTGAGATTGTTGAATTGATTGCGACTGATCAAACAATCTAAGCTGCTTCGTTTATCAAAAACTATAGCCGAACTCTTTGCGGAAGCGTTCTTGAATGTCAGCGAGAGTCGGTGTGTGGTTTTGACCGCCTTGGCTGGCAATTTTGATCGAGCCCATGAGTGAAGATAAGCGACCGATCGTCATCCAATCCATATCATGCGTCAATCCGTATAGCATGCCGGCTCGGAAAGCATCACCACAACCGGTGGGATCGACTACCTGATCAACGCGAACGACAGGAATATCAAACCGCTCATTGCTGGTATAAATCTCTGCACCTTGTTCGCCACGTGTAACGATTAGCGCTGAGACACGTTCAGCCACCTGTTCGAGCGAAAGTCCTGTGCGTTCAGTCAATAATTCTGCTTCGTAGTCATTCACTGCAACATAGGTTGCCAGTTCGATGAAGTGCGTCAGCTCTTCACCGCTAAACATAGGTAAGCCCTGACCCGGATCAAAGATAAACGGCACACCTAGGCGCGAGCAATCTTCCGCATGCTCGATCATGCCATCGCGACCATCGGGCGCAACAATCGCAATTTTTACTTTGCCGGCATCTTGAATTTTATTCAAGTGCGAGCTGCCCATAGCGCCCGGATGGAAAGCAGTAATTTGATTACTATCTGCATCGGTCGTAATGAAGGCCTGCGCTGTATAGGCATCATCGATATGCCTAATGCAGCGGCGACTAATACCTAATTTGTCCAGACGTTCAACATAAGTGGCGCCATCTTTGCCAAGGGTGGCCATGATGAGAGGATCGCCGTTCAATAACTTTAAGTTGTAAGCGATGTTGCCGGCGCAGCCACCAAATTCTCTGCGTATGCCGGGAACCAAGAAGGCGACGTTGATCTTGTGCAGTTGATCGGCCAGCAGCGCTTCAGAAAAACGTCCGTGAAAAGACATAATGGTGTCGAAGGCCATCGAGCCGCAGATCAGTGAAGTCATAATAGTTTGATTATTGGTTTTGAAGCTGTCTCGGTTGAAAGATCAGATCGTGTTGAAATTATGGGTAGAACAAGATGATGCTAAAACCGCCAGGAGATTCACCACTCAGTTCAAAGTTGATCTGAATCTCTTGTTCGGCGTGCGCGGCAATGCCCTTTTTGATATCAGCAGCGCGGAGATAATTGAGTGGGTTGAATACTTTGCGAACCAAGATCTGTCCCACATCAGTTTTTAATTCAAGGTCGAGTGATGGCCAAGCTTGCACCGTATCAGACTGATTACGAATTAGTGCCGTTAAGGTGAATTGTCCTGGATGATCTGTGACTGGTTGCAGCTGACTCGATTCCAGTGAAATCAAATCAATGTGCTCAGGTAGACGAACTTGGCAACCAACCCGTGAACAGAGGGCGCGCACATACCGTCCCGCTTCAGGCGAACGCGCTGCAATATCGGCGCGATAAAAATAACCTAGCTGAACCAGTAGGGCGACTAACAGAAAAGGTATACCTAGCCAGAGCACCCATTTCCAGGTGTTCGCGCTTTGCTCACGCCTTCTGGCTTCTTCAACAAAAGACGGTGTTGGCGTTGCCATCATCGGAGGCGTTTCCGTGCTGAGCTCAGCTTCTTCTGGCGCGCTCCACGGCTTACTCTGCAAATCAGAAATCGCCTTTGATAGAGCGTCCAGCTCGTCTTGCATGTTAGATGGCGGAGTAGGTTGATTTTGATTTGCGCGCAGTGAGCCGAAATCAACCAAGGTCATGCGCCCTTCGAGATCTTCCGTGCTGAGTGTTTCTTCCAGCGGCATATCCTCGGCACCGTGCAGCAAGTGCTCGCGACCATTAAAGAGTTCACGGCAAGCGCCGCAGCGAACCATACCCTCCCGCAGCTCGAGCTGAGAGGGCGTGACGCGAAAGCGTGTTTGGCAATGGGGGCAGCGAGTAGCAAGCATGACGCGCTATCTTAATCTATTGCAAGGTTTTCAAGGGATCCTGCAAGAGCGACCCAGCCTTCGAACTCAGCACTGACCGACAGCTGAATATAGTTTTTGTAGCAAGCGATGACTTCGTCGGCCTGGCGTGCCAGCACGCCGGAGAGCACCAGCGACCCCCCTTTGGTGACACGGCCACATAGCATAGGCGCCATCACTTTCAGCGGGCCAGACAAAATATTCGCCACCACGACGTCATAGCGTTGGCCTTGACGAGCAGTCGCAAAGTCTTCGGGCAGGAAAAAAGTAACGTCACATCGATTGCGTTCGGCATTTTCACGCGCAGACACAATTGCCTGCGGGTCGATATCAACGCCGTCGACAGGATGCGCTCCGACCTTGTTGGCCAGCATCGCCAAAATACCCGACCCGCAACCATAGTCGAGCACCGACTGTGGCGAGCGTAGGTTCACCTCCAGCCATTCCATACACAGCTTGGTAGTCGGGTGACTACCCGTGCCGAAGGCGAGTCCGGGATCGAGTTCTAAAATTAATGCATCGGGATTCGGGGCGTCATGCCAGCTAGGTACCACCCAGATATTTTTCCCTATATGTATAGGTTCAAATTGCGATTGAGTCAGTCGTACCCAATCTTGGTCAGCCACTGAGCGCAATTTAAAAGGTAATACCGTGCTGAAATCGCACATCGCACAAGCTTGGTGGACAAGTTCTGCAGCGTCGTCGCTGGCGTTGATGAGCGCCACTACGCGACTACTTTCCCATGCGTGTTCGGTAGGTTCCATGCCGGGCTCGCCGAACAAGGGTTGTTCTGCATCCGTGCCTTCGTTCGCATCTTCTACCGATACTGATAAAGCACCGGCTTCAATCAATGCATCCGATACAAGCTCAGCCTGCTGACGCGGCACTTCAAGGACGATTTCTGTCCAGCTCATCGCAGCCGCTTATTTTTTGTTCGCAAGTTTCTGCTCTAAGTAGTGGATGTTCGTTCCACCCTCAGCAAAGCGTGCATCTTCCATCAACTCGCGGTGCAAAGGAATATTAGTTTGTATGCCTTCAACGACCATCTCAGATAAAGCAATCTGCATGCGTCGAATAGCTTGGTCGCGCGTAGCGCCATATGCGATCACTTTACCCACCATGGAATCATAATTTGGTGGCACGTAGTAACCCGCATAGGCATGTGAATCAACGCGTATTCCTGGTCCTCCGGGGGCATGCCATGATTGGATGCGTCCGGGTGAGGGTGTAAATTTAAACGGATCTTCTGCGTTGATACGGCATTCAATCGCATGTCCCGTCAGCACAATATCTTTTTGGCGGTAGCGTAATTTTTCGCCAGAAGCGATGCGTATTTGCTCTTGTACTAGGTCGATACCGGTAATCATTTCTGTCACCGGATGTTCAACTTGAATACGCGTGTTCATCTCGATGAAATAAAACTCACCGGCTTCGTAAAGAAATTCAAAGGTACCCGCACCGCGGTAGCCAATCTTGCGACAAGCTTCGGCACAGCGATCACCAATTTTTTCGATCAGCTTGCGTGGAATGCCCGGCGCTGGCGCTTCTTCAATAACTTTTTGATGCCGGCGTTGCATAGAGCAGTCACGTTCACCCAGCCAAACCGCATTTTTGAATTCATCAGCAAGCACCTGGATTTCCACGTGACGTGGATTCTCCAGATACTTTTCCATGTAGACCTCGGGATTACTAAACGCTGCGCCGGCTTCTGCTTTGGTCATGGTGACCGCGTTTAGAAGCGCCGCTTCTGTATGCACCACACGCATACCGCGACCACCGCCACCACCAGCGGCCTTAATAATGACCGGGTAACCGACACGGCGTGCCGTCTGAATAATAATTTTTGGATCATCCGGTAGCGCACCTTCGGATCCGGGCACACAAGGAACGCCCGCTTTGATCATCGCCTGCTTGGCCGAGACTTTATCGCCCATTAAACGTATGGACTCGGGACGCGGTCCAATAAAGACAAAACCTGATTGTTCTACTCGTTCAGCGAAGTCGGCGTTTTCAGATAAAAATCCATAACCAGGATGGATAGCCTCGGCATCAGTAACCTCGGCGGCACTAATGATCGCGGGCATAGACAAATAACTTTGTGCCGAGGCGGCCGGGCCTATGCAGACCGACTCATCAGAGAGTTTTACGTACTTCGCTTCACGGTCAGCTTCGGAGTGCACTACAACGGTTTTGATGCCCATTTCGCGGCATGCACGCTGAATGCGCAAAGCGATTTCGCCACGATTTGCGATGAGAATTTTTTCAAACATAAACGACTAGCCCTTTGTCGACGCCAGCTTGGCGTTATCGTCTGCTATCCACGGATTTCGGCCGCACCCTCGGGCGCGGGTTGCGAAATTAACCAATGATGAACAATGGTTGACCAAATTCGACCGGCTGACCGTTCTCAACCAGTATTTGCTTGATCACGCCAGCGGCATCAGTTTCGATCTCGTTGAGCAGCTTCATCGCTTCAATGATGCAGACAGTTTCGCCCTGCTTCACACTCGAGCCAATTTCCACAAAAGGGGCTGCTCCGGGTGCGGACGAACGATAGAAAGTTCCGACCATCGGCGACTTCACCACATGCCCTGAGGGTTCTGCTGCTGCCGCAGGAATGGGTTCTGCGACGTGAGCCATGGCTGCCGCCGCGACGGGTGCGGCTGCGACAGGCGGGGCTTGCATCATCACCATCTGGTTTTGACCTGCGGGTGCTCCCTTGACGATCTTGACCTTGCTTTCGCCTTCAGTCACCTCCAGTTCGGAGATGCCAGATTCTGCGACCAGATCGATTAAGGTTTTGAGCTTTCGTAAATCCATTCGATGTCCGTTAGCGAGTTAATTGTGAGGCGGCAAACTTCCCCAAGACCATGGGGTGGTACAGATAGTTGCCGCAGGATAAATGCTAAATGGGCCCTAATTATAGCTTTTTAATGGCAAATTCGATGGCGATGCGATATCCGTCAACGCCGAAGCCACAAATTACACCCTCTGCCACGCCCGACACATAGGATTGATGCCGGAAGGCTTCGCGCTTATGCACGTTTGAAATGTGGACCTCGATCACGGGTAGATTGACCCCGGCCAGTGCATCCCGTAACGCCACACTAGTGTGCGTCAGACCCGCCGGATTAATCACGATGGCGTCGATACCTTCTGCTTTGGCCGCATGAATTCGGTCAATCAAAGCGCCTTCATGGTTACTCTGAAAACAAATTAGGCGCGCGCCCGCCGCTTCCGCCACGCGTCGCGATTGCTCCTCAATCTCTGCCAGCGTGGTCGCCCCATACACTTCAGGCTCTCTGGTGCCTAGCAAATTAAGGTTTGGGCCATTCAATAGAATGAGGTTTTTTGCCATTTTTTAGGCGGGAATTTGGCGAAGAAGGCTGCATTTTCGCGCCAAAAGGCTTTGGAGGCAAGCTCAAATAATTATTGAATTTAGAGCCTATTTCCAAACAGAGCTGTACCCGCCCTTAATCCGTGAGGGTGGTTGGCGGGCGGCCGCAAGAGGATCTATAAATTGGCTAAGTCTGCCTTCACCTGCTTCATGTTCAAACGACCAAGGTACGTTTGGCGAACGCGTCCTTCGGAATCAAGTAGAACGGTAAAGGGTAGGCCACCAGCCTGATTGCCCAGCGCGCGCGCGATCTCCGTACCCTCCATGCCAGCCATAAGGATGGGATAACTAATCTGGTATTTTTTTGTGAATTGCTGAATATTAGAAGGTGAATCAACACCAATACCTACAATTTGCAGGTTTTTAATTTCAGATGAATTTTGTAGATCGACCAGTTCCGGCATCTCTTCCACGCAGGGCGGGCACCAAGTAGCCCAGAAATTCACCAGCAAGACTTTGCCGCGCCATTCTGACAATGCATGGGTTTGGCCTTGTGTGTCGGGTAGGTTCGCTTTCATCAGCGACTCTACCGCTAGGCTGTCGGATTTAACAGAAGGCTGCTTTTTAACGGAAACATAAGCGCCAAAGACAGCAGATAAGATGGCAATAGCAACAAAGACCAGTATTTTTTTATTCATTCTGTGGAGTTCTCTTTGATTAGTGTGCGCACGGCATTTAAATCGGCTTTTTCTATCTTTCGGTTGCCGGCTGATTTGGCGATCTGCCGTTGATCATCTTGTTCATAGAGCGTGAGATGTACCGCTTCTCCCTTCCAGAGTAGCGATAGGATTTCTAGCGACCGCCCGGCGTGAAGAAAATGATTAGCCTCGGATACTTCGTAATTCAGACCTTGATTTAATAAGAAAACAGCAACATCTTTGCTGCTCTCTGCGAACAATTGAATGTGAATGTCTGAGTGTTCGCTGGCGGTGCCGTTGAGTACTGCTCCGGTGAGGTAAGGCGAAAAATCACGCAATTTTTCCATCATCTCTAGCGCAATCAATCGCAAGTGATGAAGGTGTTCTGCATGCTCTTCGCCAAAGAACAATGCTTGGTATTCGCGAACCTCGGCCTCAATTTCTGCATTATCAGGCAGCACATCACCGGGAATTTTTTGGCTTCCCAAGATCATCTTGGCCGCTTTTCGTTTGGCCGTTCCATAGTCCGCGCCATCCTCTGCAATCATGCGTGCTGCCGCCGCCGCGATTTCTGCGCGCAAGGCTTGTGCATCGCTGGGATAGTTAATTTTCATTGAGTACTTAAGAGAGGGAAGGAGTCGTAAAAATTTGGCGAGCTAACGCAGAAGACTAACCGAGATGCTTCTGAATGGCATTTCCTATCTGGCAGGGTCGGGTAAAATCCGTAGATTACCTTGACCTGTTCATCCATGCATATTCACATTCTTGGCATTTGCGGCACCTTCATGGGTGGCCTCGCAGTTTTGGCGAAAGAGGCCGGACATAAAGTAACGGGTTGCGATGCGAATGTGTATCCGCCTATGAGTACCCAATTGCGTGCGCAAGGTATCGAACTCATCGAGGGTTATGGACAGCATCAGCTCAGTCTGCAACCCGACCTGTACGTGGTGGGTAATGTCGTCTCGCGCGGTAACTCGCTGATGGAGACGATTATGAACCGTGGCCTGCCGTATATGTCAGGCCCGCAATGGATGGGCGAATACATACTGCACGATAAGTGGGTATTGGCCGTTGCCGGTACTCACGGCAAAACGACCACCGCTTCGATGCTGGCCTGGATACTCGAGCAGGCAGGCTACAACCCCGGCTTTTTGATTGGTGGTGTGCCATTGAATTTTGGTATTTCTGCCCGATTAGGTGGTACTGCCGCCGAGGCTCCGTTTTTTGTTATCGAAGCCGATGAATACGACACTGCATTTTTTGATAAGCGCAGCAAATTCATTCACTACCGTCCGCGCACGACCATACTGAATAATCTTGAATACGATCACGCCGATATTTTTCCTGACTTGGCCGCGATTGAAACGCAGTTTCATCACCTAATTCGTACCGTACCCGCTATTGGTCGAATTGTCGCTAATGGTGCCGAGGAATCGCTCAAGCGAGTGGTGGCACGTGGCTGTTGGAGTGAGGTCGAATGGTTTAACGATGCCAGTCCTGACAGTTGGGGCATGGTTGAACACGATGATGGTCGCTTCGATGTTTATCACAAGGGGCAACGACAGGGAACGGTAAATTGGTATCTCACCGGTGCTCACAATCGATGGAATGCAGTCGCTGCGATTGCTGCGGCTCGCCATACCGGAGTGCCACCTGCGCAAGCAATTGATTCCTTATCGACCTTTCAAAACGTCAAGCGCCGTATGGAAGTCCGCGGTGTGGTTAACAACATTACCGTGATTGATGATTTTGCCCATCACCCAACGGCGATTGCGACAACTGTCGAGGGCCTGCGTCGTAAGCTCGGTCAATCTCGCATTCTTGCGGTGCTCGAGCCGCGCTCAAATACGATGAAGCTAGGCACCATGAAAAATGCATTGCCGGGTAGTTTGTCTGAGGCCGACTTAGTATTCGGATTTGGTGCAAAAGGTGAAGGCAAAGAGGCCTTAGGCTGGGATCTGGCAGCCGCCCTTGCGCCGTTAGGCGAGAAGGCGCGTGCGTTCGATGATTTATCGACTCTGGTAGAAGCGGTGGCGTCAGCTGCTCAGCCGGGCGATTCCATTCTTGTGATGAGCAATGGTGGTTTTGGCGGCATTCATCAAAAATTGCTCGATGCGCTACAGGCGCTTGTGCGTTCTTAGTATCCCTGATCGTACTGAATGGTTTTCTATTTGCATGGCTTTCGTTCGTCGCCGCGGTCATTCAAAGCCCGTCTGTTGCAAGACTATTTTAATTCGATAGGTCAGGCAGATATTTTCCTTTGTCCGCAACTACCCGTATCACCGAAAGAAGCGATGCAGTTGGCTCGTAAGCTGTGCTCCAGTATTGACGCGAGTGAACTTGTTCTTATCGGCTCATCACTCGGCGGTTATTACGCAACAGCATTGGCAGAAGAGCTTTCCTGTAAAGCGGTCTTACTGAACCCGGCGATTACCCCCGCACGTGATTTACAAAAACACATTGGTTTACAAACCGCGTGGCACACTAACGAGCCGCTAGATTTTCGCCCTGAATATGTGGATGAATTAACGCCGTTTGAAATTTCAAAAATTAGCCGACCAGAGCGTTATTTTTTAGTGGCTGCGACAGGTGATGAAGTGCTGGATTGGCAGCAGATGGTGCAACACTATCCCGGCGCGCGTCATAAGATCATTCAGGGTAGTGATCATGGTTTATCGGATTTCAGAAATTATATGGATGAAATCATAGAATTTTGTGCACACTAACGTCGTCTTGATTTAGTGAATCGAAGTAGTTAAGTTTCTTTTTAGTCTCATTAATGAATTTATTTTTCGAAGAATCCGGCGACTTTAAAGCAGGCACAGTGCTAACTCAGCAAGGTGAAGCATTTCAAGTCGAAACACTCACGGGCAAGCGCAGCAAAGTGCGCGCGCGCGATGTGCTGCTGCAATTCGATACGCCGTCGCCTGGTGAATTGATTTCCAAAGCCACGTCGTTGTCACATCAGATGGATGTCAGTTTTCTGTGGGAAGTCGCAGGCGAGCAAGAATTTAGTTTTGCTGATCTTGGTTTGGAATATTTTGGTCATGCGCCTAGCCCAGAAGAATCCGCAGGATTGTTGTTGACGCTTGCTTCAGCGCCTATCTACTTTCATAAAAAAGGTAAGGGTCGATATAAAGCCGCGCCGGCAGAAATATTGAAGGCAGCATTAGCCGGCGTAGAAAAGAAAAAGCAGCAAGCGCTACTTCAAGCAAAACAAGTAGAGGAATTGAAGGCCGGGCAGCTACCAGTAAGCATGGCGCCGCTGGTGAATCAACTATTATTCAAGCCCGATAAGAACACCATCGAATACAAAGCGCTGGATACCGCTGCTCAAGAACTTCAAACCACGCCAGCGCGATTAATGCTTTCAGTCGGTGCGATTTCCTCGGCGAGGGAATTGCACATGAACCGCTTTCTCTCCGCCTGTTTTCCGCGAGGTACAGGATTTCCTGAAATAGCGATACCCGCTAAGCCGCCGTTGGTAAGCGCCGATGTTGAAGCGTTTTCTATCGATGATGTAACGACCACAGAGATCGACGATGCTTTTTCGGTTCGCGACTTAGGTGACGGAAAAATCAGAGTGGGCATACATATCGCTGCACCGGGCATGGGTATTTCTCCGGGCGATGCGATTGATAAATTAGCGCGCGAGCGAATGAGCACGGTGTACATGCCTGGTGACAAAATCACCATGCTGCCCGATGAGTTGGTGAGTGAATTTACGTTAGCCGAAGGCGATGTCCGCCCGGCCTTATCGCTGTATGCGACCATCGACACCACAGATTGGTCGGTGATTGCGACCGAAACAGTCGCTGAAGCAGTCCCCGTTGCTGCTAACTTACGTCATAACGACCTCGATGAAATAGTTACCGAAGAAAATTTAGCGGCAGGTCTTGGTGAGTATCCTCACAAAAAAGAAATTCAATTGCTATGGCAATGGGCTCAGACATTAGAGCGAGGGCGTATGCAAAAGCGTGAAAGTTTTGGTTTGCGACCTGAACAAAATAATCGCGTTGATTTTAATTTTTACGTGGAAGAAGACATCGTTACGATCAATCGTCGCAAGCGTGGTGCGCCGTTAGATAAGATCGTTGCGGAGTTGATGATTTACGCCAATAGCAGTTGGGGTTTGCTGCTGCATGAGCATGGTGTGCCCGGCATCTATCGTACTCAGGGTTCGGGTAATGGTTGGGCGGCACGCATGCAAGTTCGTATGCTCACGCATGCAGCCCCGCATCAGGGCTTGGGTGTTGATCAGTATGCGTGGAGCACATCACCGCTGCGACGTTACACCGATCTGGTCAACCAATGGCAAATACTCGCGTGCTTAAAACATGGCGTAACCGCCCCTCTGGTCGCACCATTCAAAGCTAGAGATGCTGATTTATTTGCGATTGTTTCTGCTTTTGATGCGGCGTATGCGGCCTATGCCGATTTTCAAAACATCATGGAGCATTACTGGTGTTTGCGCTGGTTAAGCCAACACGAGGCACGTAAAGTTCAGGCAGTTCAGATCAAAGATGATCTGCTTAAGTTGGTGGATATTCCATTGATTCTGCCTATGGTAGGCGTTAAACATCCGCGTGGTACTCAACTGACGATAGAACTCATTTCATGGGACGAAGTCGACTTATCAGTGCAAGCTCGCTTATTGGAAGTCAGCCAGGCGGTGATCGCAGTGGATGAAGATAGTGATTTTGAAGAGAGTGCGGATGAAAGCGAGCAAGCCGTCGAGCAGGCATTGAGTGAAGAGTCGGATGCCAGCACATTGGCTATCATTACGGATCCAGTTATTCAATCCGATTCGGATTCATCGACGTCAGCCCTATGATTAGCGCGACAGCAAAAGAAGATCAACGGCTTTGGATTGCTGTAGGTTTCTCATTTTTGCTGCATGCAGCTTTACTGGCAGTGAAATTTGCGCCACCAACGAGTCCGACATCAAAGCCTTTGTCTAGTGGTTTGGAAATTATTCTGGTCAATGCGCGGCACGATAAGGCGCCCACTAAAGCGGATGCACTCGCTCAAGCGAATTTATCAGGCGGAGGAAATGCCGAACTCGGTCGAGCGCGTTCACCTTTGCCCGATCTTCAACAGTCCCTTGACGGTAATCACATAGAAACTCAGCGTAGAAAAATCGCGGAGCTCGAACAGCAGCAGGAACGTATGCTGTCCCAATTGTCTACGCTTTCTAAAGAGCGAATTAAAGCCGCTGAAAAATCGATAAAAAAATCAGTAGACGTTAGTTCAAAGCCTGAAACCATGGATACAGTGGCTTTAGCCAGACGAGAAGCGGAAATTGCGAAGCAGGTATCCGACTACAACAAGCGCCCGATAAAAAGTCAGCTAACGCCTAGCACGCGTGAAGTGTCGTATGCCGTGTATTACGCCATGCTGCAAAAACAAATTGAGCGTACCGGAACCCGATATTTTCCTCAGCAAGAGGGAAAAAAAATGTACGGTGATTTGATTGTATACATCCCGGTTTATCAAGACGGCTCGATTTATGAAAAAGAGGGCGGACCCCGTATAGAAAAAACATCCGGTAACCGCATGCTTGATCATGCCGCACTGGCGATTGTGCGTCGTGCTGCACCGTTTGGTAGTTTCCCTAAGGGTGCTCTGGGAGATGGCAAGACTCATGTTTGGGAGATAATCACGCGTTTTCGTTTTACGCGCGATGAAATTCTTGAAACTAGCGCTGCTGGGGGATAAGTGGTGAGCTTGAACGATCGTTATGTAGTCATTGGTAATCCTATCGCGCATAGCAAATCGCCGCAAATACATGCGCGATTCGCTGAGCAAACTTTACAATCGTTACAGTACGAACGTTTGCTAGCACCACTGGATGCGTTTGATCAGACCGTGAAATCATTTATCGATTCAGGGGGGCGTGGTGCGAATGTGACCGTCCCTTTTAAGTTGGATGCGTTTCGTGCAGCGACCCAACTATCACCACGTGCGCGTGCTGCAGAGGCGGTCAACACATTGAGATTTGATGCGGGCGAGATTTTTGGTGATAACACCGATGGTGTCGGTTTGGTGCGCGACATTGTCCACAATGCTACGTTTGCGATCTCTGGTAAGGCCGTACTTTTACTCGGCGCAGGCGGTGCGGCACGTGGCGTTATTCAAGCGTTGCTGGCTGAGAGTCCTTCACAACTCGTCATTGCAAATAGAACACCCGAGCGTGCTAGCGTATTGGTCGAGCAATTTGCTAATGAAGCGAAGGGTGTTTTGCAAGCGAGTAGCTTTACTGATTTAAAATCGAATTTTGATGTGATAATCAATGCTACATCAGCGAGTTTGGCGTCTGAACTTCCTTCAGTACCTACGTCAATATTTTCATCGCAGAGTTTTGTCTACGACATGATGTATTCGTCTCATCCCACCTTATTCATGCAACTCGCGACGTCTCACGGAGCGATTGCACGCGATGGCTTGGGCATGTTGGTCGAGCAGGCAGCTGAATCATTTTTTGTTTGGCGCGGCGTACGTCCCGAGACCGCTTCTGTTTATCAGTGGCTTAGAACTCAGCTATGAAATTACGGCGCAAAATTATGCTGTGGCTGGTGGCATTGCCATTGGCGCTGCTGCTGTTGATTCAGGCTTGGTATCTTCTGCATATTTACTGGTGGGTGAATCACAATCCTACGTCCACAGCGTTTATGCGAACGCAATTAGAAAAACTTCAGGAAAAAAATCCAAACGCAAAATTGCAGCACACTTGGGTACCTTACAACCGAATCTCGGTTCATCTTAAGCGCGCCATCATTGCGGCTGAAGATGCTAACTTTTCCGAGCACGATGGTGTGGACTGGGAAGCCTTACAAAAAGCCTACGAAAAAAATGCCAAGAAAGGCAAGGTAGTTTCCGGTGGTTCGACCATCACTCAACAACTCGCTAAAAACTTATTTCTTTCAGGTCAGCGTAGTTATCTACGTAAAGCCGAGGAGATGGCGATTACGTTCATGCTGGAAATGGTGATGGACAAACGTCGTATATTTGAGATCTATCTCAATGTGATCGAATTGGGTTCAGGCGTATTTGGCGCAGAAGCCGGTGCGCAGCGCTACTTTGGCGTTTCGGCCGCAGCGCTGGGTCCTTCAGAGGCGGCACGGTTGGCGGTGATGCTGCCCAACCCGCGCTACTTTGGTAAACACATGGATTCGAATTATCTTGCCCGCCGCAGCGCTCTCATACAGCAGCGCATGAATAGCTCAGACTTGCCGTAAGCCAGACGCCGTTCGGTAAGGTTCTAACGGTAGTCAACTCAGATTGATCCTATAAATCAAATTATCTGTAAACCGAGTGCTCCTGTCCTTGCCTCCGCTGCGCTATCTCAGTAAACTCGCGGGGTTTAGAACAACGGAGACCCTCTTTGGGCAGTCCCTCTTCATTTCACCGACCGTCATTTGACGGGCCCGTCGCAAGTTAAGGTGCACTTCAATGCGCCGCTGGCCGGGTTCCGGTGAGCAGGCGCGCAGGGCCTATCGGCCGCGTTTCCTGGTTTTATTTTTTTGCATATAGCCACGCTGCTGTCGTTGGTGCGTGCTACGCGGCTGGGAGAATTGATGATTAATGTATTCGTGCTGCAAAATGGCCGACTAAGTCAGGCCAACATCGAGACCCGAGAGGACTTGGAAAAAACATCGCCGATCTGGGTTGATTTGACCGATCCCAGCGATGAAGAACGCGATTGGGTTCGTCAAATTTATGGCGTGACGCTGCCGGATGAAGATGAAGTCAAAGACATTGAAGCATCCGCTCGATACTACGAAGCCGATAATGGCGATCTGCATCTGCGTTCCGATTTTCTTTTAGAAGAAGATGAAGGCGAATCTCGCGTAGTCACCGTCGCGTTTATTTTAGCGAAAGAGTTACTGTTTTCTGTCCATAACGATGATCTTCCAGTATTTCGGTTGGTGCGTTTGCGTGCGCGTTCCCGCCCCGGTTCTATTGGTGATTTCAAAGATGTGTTACTTGATCTGTATGCGACGGATGTTGAGTATTCAGCCGATGCATTAGAGGGAATTTATTTAAATCTGGAAGAAGTCAGTCGTAGCGTTTTGCAAAAAGAATTCAGTGACCAAGATGCCGCCGAGTCCTTGAGTGCGATGGCTCGTGAGGAAGATTTGAATGGGCGCATTCGTCGTAACATGATGGATACGCGTCGCGCGGTGAGTTTTTTGATGCGTGGCCGTTTGCTGAATTCAGATCAATTCGACGATGCGCGGCAGATTTTGCGCGACATAGAATCGTTGGATGGTCATACCGCTTTCTTGTTCGATAAAATTAACTTTTTAATGGATGCCACGGTCGGTTTCATTAACATTAATCAGAATAAGATCATCAAAATTTTCTCGGTAGCGTCGGTCGCATTTTTGCCGCCGACCCTCATTGCTAGTATCTACGGAATGAATTTCCGCATACTGCCCGAGCTAGACTGGTCGCTCGGTTATCCGCTTGCTCTTGTATTAATGATGATTAGTGCTGTTACGCCGTTTTGGTACTTCCGTCGGCGAGGCTGGCTGAAATAATTTGGGCTAGGCAGATTGCATGCGCAAACTCTTCTGTTTATTGAAGTAGAGTTTAATTAGGGTGCAGTGATGCACCCTAATTATTTTGGATGACGCTTATTTACTTAACTTGGCAAACGCCTTTTTCGCAATGCTAATCGTTTGCTCAATGACGGCATCATCGTGTGCCGCCGATACAAAGCCCGCTTCAAAGGCGGACGGTGCGAGGTAGACCCCTTCATCCAGCATGGCGTGGAAGAATTGATTAAACAGATCTTTATTACACGTCATCATTTCAGTGTAATTGGTTGGTATTTTGTCTTTGAAATAAATACCAAACATACCGCCAACAGCATTTCCGCAAAATGCAATACCACTTGCTGCAGCTTGTGCAGATAAGCCATCAATGAGTTTGCGAGTTTGCTTGGTTAGGTTTTCATAGAAGCCGGGTTTTTGAATAATTTTTAGTGTGGCCATGCCCGCTGCTACGGCGACCGGATTGCCGGATAGCGTACCTGCTTGATATACCGGTCCAAGTGGAGCGAGATGTTTCATCAAATCAGCACGACCACCAAATGCTGCCACGGGTAAACCGCCACCGATGACTTTGCCCAATACAGTCATATCAGGCTGTATTCCATACAATGACTGAGCGCCACCTAGAGCTACACGGAAACCCGACATCACTTCATCGAACAGCAACAACGCACCGTATTGGCTGCAGAGATCGCGCATCGCTTTTAAAAATTCTGGCGTTGCGGGTAACAGATTCATGTTGCCAGCTACAGGTTCCACAATCACTGCAGCCACCTGATTGCCCATTTTCTTGAAGACTTCGTCGAGCTGGGTTGGATTGTTGTAATCCAAGACCATCGTGTGTTTAGCAAAATCTTCCGGCACGCCCGACGACGTTGGATTGCCAAAAGTTAGAAGACCGCTACCGGCTTTAACCAGCATGGAATCAGCGTGACCGTGATAGCAGCCTTCAAATTTAATCACTAAGTCACGACCCGTTGCGCCACGCGCTAAGCGCAAGGCGCTCATGGCGGCTTCGGTACCTGATGATACGAGTCGCACTTGTTCGATGGATGGCACGATGCGGCAAATTTCTTCGGCCATTAAAATTTCACCCTCGGTGGGCGCGCCAAACGATAAGCCGCGTGCAGCGGCTTCTTGAACGGCTTTAACAACATCGGGATGAGCGTGCCCCACAATCGCGGGTCCCCATGAGCCAATGTAGTCTATGTAGCGTTTACCGTCCGCATCCCAGAACGACGCGCCATCGGCATGCGTAATAAATCTAGGTGTGCCGCCGACTGAGCGGAATGCGCGCACAGGTGAATTGACGCCACCGGGCGTACTGCGCTGAGCGCGGGCAAACAGGGTTTCATTATTCGACACGTTATCTCCCGTGGTTATTGATAGCTTCTTGCACTGAAGCTTATAAGTGTTTTGATTTATTGTATTTCAGGATGCGGATGGATCGATATCGCCTTCGCGCGCCCAAAAAAAACGATCAAGTACTAACTTACCCATGCCAAGCCGCTGAGCGTGTGTCAATGCAGCGTTGGTAAATTCTTCAGCTTCTGATACCGCTTCCGGCACATCCAGACCATTTGCCAACATCGCTGCCATAGTGGCTGATAAGGTATTTCCTGCGCCTACGAAAGGCCCTGCTTGTCTGGGCCAACCTGCACTGCGCACCAAGCCATCTTCTGAAAAAAGTAAATTCGTCACATCAGCCGCTTCGCCAGGTGCACCGGTTACAAACAGATATTCGCATCCAAATTCGATTAATTGCAGCGCATCCGTTTCAATCAGATTATCTGTGCTGGGTTCACGCCAGGTTTCGGCGAGGCGTGACAATTCATCTACCGACACCTGCAGCAAGGTTGTCTGAGGTATTAATAACTCACGCATCGCCATCAATGTTTCTTCACTAGCGTCTTGGTCTGGCAGCATCGTGGTGAAGGGATCCAGCACTAGCGGTATCTCTGGATAATCAGAGACAATCTCAGCAATCACAGACACATGCTCGATACTGCCCATGTAACCCACCTTAAATGCACTTACTGGCATATCTTCGAGTAGTACGCGTGCTTGATCCGCAACCCAATCAGGATCAACGGCCTGCACATCTTCAGCCCCCGTTGTATCAGAGATCGCTAGCGCAGTAATCACGGATAGACCGTGGCATCCCATTGCGGCGAATGCAGCAAGGTCGGCTTGTATGCCAGTCGCGCCGACGGGATCAGCGACCCCAAAGGTTAAAACAAGCGGAGAAGTTTGGTTTTGCACAAGGAAAAGATTAATATAGAAGGCCAAGTATTCTACTTTAAGGGCTGTACCGTGAGCGATAAAGAGACTGAGCAAGAATTCAAGACATGGATGTGCCTTATTTGCGGCTGGGTATACGATGAAGCCGCTGGTTTACCGGATGAAGGCATTGCTCCAGGTACTCGCTGGGATCAAGTGCCCATGAATTGGACGTGTCCTGAGTGCGGTGCGCGCAAAGAAGATTTTGAAATGGTTGCGATTTAATTGATTTGATCGATTCAAGCCTTACGCTAACTCGCTTAAGTTGGGTGGTGTGAGGCTAGTTTTATTAGATTTGTCGCCAAAAAGCCCCTACTGCAGGAATTTTATTTGCCAATATTTTAAGTAGTTGTCTTTTTTGTTAGAGTTGCGCCATTTTCGTACAGCTTGCTGCGGGTGGCGTAATGAATGTACTAACAGCGCAGACAAAAATCCGACCCGATGTATTGGTCGTCGACGATAGCAATACGATTCGTCGTTCAGCAGAAATCTTTCTTTCTCAAGCGGGCTACTCCGTTCGTTTGGCCCAAGATGGTTTTGAGGCTTTATCGAGTATTGTTGAGCAGGCGCCCGCGCTGATTTTCTGCGACATCCTCATGCCCAGACTCGATGGCTATCAGACGTGCAGTCTGATTCGTGCCAGTGAGCAGTACCACCATATCCCCATCGTTTTACTTTCTTCTCGCGACGGCCTGTTCGATAGAGCCCGCGGCGTTTTGTCGGGTGCGAGCGCCTATCTCACCAAGCCATTCACCAAAGACAGTTTGATTAAAACAGTCATGGACCTGATTCCTAAAGCAGTGGACACCTGATTTGTTTACGTATCGAGGATGGATTTTATCGGCGGAATTTCACTTCCTTTTATAAAGAGCTTTTATGACCCGACACAGTATTTTGGTAGTAGATGATTCACCGACGGATAGACATTTTCTGAGTGAGTTACTTTTATCGCAGGGATATCAAGTGACTGCTGTAGAGAACGGTGAAGCTGCACTTGCGGTCATTAAAAGCAATCCACCTCACCTGGTGATCATGGATGTGGTGATGCCCGGTCAAAATGGATTTCAAGCCACGCGTGAAATTACGCGTGATCCTGCGACGCGTTCTTTGCCCGTCATTATTTGCACTAGCAAAAACCAAGAAACGGATCGTATTTGGGGTATACGCCAAGGTGCGCGTGATTTCATGGTCAAGCCAGTCGATCAAGTGTTGCTACTGCAAAAAATTGCGACACTGCTCAGTAACGTTAGTGCTTAGTGATGATGAATTGTGTCTGATACCGCGCTATCCAAACCAGATAAAGAGTTGGCCTTACGAGATTATCAGCGCGATCTGCTGACGCGCACTCAGTCGGCTCAGCAGTCGAATTCTGTTTCGCAAAAACGTTTAGCGTTTTCAGCTGGAGGATATCGCTGGCTGATTCAAATGGAAGATGCCATAGAAATCATGCCCATGCCACCCGTGGTGGCTGTACCCGGCACCCATGAATGGTTTAAAGGATTAATGAATTACCGCGGCAGATTAGTCAGTGTGATTGACTTTAATCGACTGCTGGCTGGACCTGCAAACTCTCACAATATCAATGATCGTTTGATTGTTTTATCGGATCATTTATCGGTGCCTTGTGCCTTGCAGGTAGCTGATTTACGTGGATTACTCGATCTAAATTACTCACAACCAAAATCCAGATCAACCGCGAATCATCCGTGGTTGGGTGCGCGCTATGTCATCGATGATGTCGATTGGTATGAATTGAATCTGACAAAGATGTTGACAGATCCTATGTTTTTAAAAGCTTATGCAGAGTAGTGATAGCAGCTGCAGTAGAGAGCATCGCGTTCTGTTTTTTTCTATTATTTTTGTTTGGAGTGGTGTGCATGAATGTTGAAGAGATGCCTGAGTTTCAATCCAATCAAGCCAGTCTATCAGAGGGTACAGCGAAGATATCCAGATTCAGAATGTTGAATGGATTCTCGCAGTTTGTTCAAAACCTAACACAGCGCAGTTCGCAGCTATGGCCGGCATGGTCCTTAGCTCGAATCAAGCGTCTCTTGTTCATTTTGTTTCCAATATTTTTTCTATCGTTTATTTTATTTTCTTGGTTGAATGCCCGCTACACGAACATGACGGTAAGTCGTACTCAAGTCGCCAGCGATCTATTAATGCATTCCCAGCGCTTGGGGAAGGCAGCTCCAAATGCCATACAAGGCAATCCAGCAGCGTTTCTACAACTTGCACAAAGTCGTAACGCGATCACGCAAGAAATTAATGTATTGGCCGTCGGTGGAGAGTGGCAAGGTCGAACTATTCCTGGAGCTGACAGAGGTCACTCTGAGCAAATCATCGCGATTAAAAATTCATGGATTAAATCTGATCAAGCCTCAGGTCAAATTTTAGAAATGGAAAAAGCGCTCACAGGCTTTAAATCGACGCTTAAAACTGCCAACACCATTGCTCCCGTATTACTAGAGTTATCTGAACAAATCGCTAGTTTGTTGGCACAGACTGGTGCATCGCCACGTGAAGTTGCAGCCGCAGGGCAACTCGTGATGCTGACGCAGCGATTAGGTAAGAGCATGAATGAATTTATGACGCCCGAGGGAATCAATCAAGAGACCGCCTTCATGCTGGGAAAAGATGCGAATACCTTTAATGATATTTTGATGGGGTTTTTGGAAGGTAGTCCCGTATTGAGATTGCCTGCAACTACACAACCCGATGCGCGCGCACGACTGATCGAACTTCAAGCTGCGTTTGAAAATTATCGTCGCGAACTGGCGGGGACCTTAGCAAATATCAAAAAATTCATAGCAGCTAAAAATGCAGAGCGCATCTTATTTCAGGAAAATGAGCCCTTACGTGAGCAACTGATTAATTTACAGTTGGGGTATCGCGAACAAGAGCAAACAAGTAGTTGGACCAGTTGGGGTTTAACGTTGAGTGGAATCGCGACGCTGTTGCTTGCAGCAGGTGTTGCGTGGACATTGCTCATAGAAAGTCGTAGTAAAGCAGCTCAGGCGGAGCACAACCGTGTTCAAGCCGAAAGTCGACGAGTAGAAGCGGTGCAGGAAGAAACAGTGGCACGCCAGATTAATCAGCAAAATCAAGCCGCAATTTTGCGATTAATGAATGAGTTACAGGAAATTGCAGAAGGTAATCTCACCGTCAAAGCTACTGTCTCTGAAGATGTCACCGGAGCTATCGCTGATTCAGTCAACGTCACGTTGGAAGAGCTGTGTCGATTGTTGGCTAAAGTAAGAAAAACGGCTCTACAAGTTGGTTCCTCTTGTGAAAATGCGCAGCATATGTCTACCGAGTTGCTGTCGCTATCGGCACGTCAATCAACTGAGATTCAGCAAACCGGTCAGATGGTGTTGCAGCTGACGTCGCAGATACATCAGGTATCACGCGCTGCGTCTGAGTCATCAGATGTAGCGCAGTCGTCTTTACAAGCAGCACAAGAGGGCGAGCTTGCGGTGCAAGATGCGATACGCAGCATGCAACAACTGCGAGATCAAATTCAAGAGACCTCTAAACGCATAAAACGTTTAGGAGATTCATCGCTGGAAATTGGCGACATTATTGAGTTGATTTCTGACATTACCGAGCAAACTCATGTGTTGGCTTTGAATGCCTCTATACAAGCCGCATCAGCAGGGGAAGCCGGTCGTGGATTTGCTGTCGTGGCCGAAGAAGTACAGCGGTTAGCTGAACGTAGTAGTGGTGCCGCACGGCAGATTTCTCTATTGGTAAAAACTGTACAGGAAGATGCACAAGAAGCCGTCGTGGCCATGGAGCGATCTACTCAGGGTGTGGTCGAAGGCGCGCGATTGTCCGATATGGCGGGAACGGTGCTGGCGGATATACGCAGGGTTTCTCAACATTTGGCTGAATTGATTACGGATATTTCCAGTTCAGCGCTACAGCAAGCCTCCGTGTCGGATTCAGTCAGCCGTAATATCGACAGCATATTGACGGTGACTGAACATACCCGTCACGGCACTCAGCAGACCGCGGGTTCAATACAAGAGCTAGCTGAATTAGCCAAGGCACTTGAAAGCGCGATTCAGCGCTTTCAAATCGGCTGAGTGCTTGATAGCTGATCAGTTGCACTGATTTTCCTGAATTCCTTTTTGAGCGCATGCCATAAGGCTTAATTTTGTCGGCACATATTCCAAAATTATTTTATCAGCGCATTCTGTGTGATGCGTTAGCACTGGCATTTCAAGAAATTCAAGCAGCTCTCAGAAGTGATCAAGTCGCGTCGAAAGATAATGAAAAGATTATTCATCGCCTACGTGAGATTGAAGGAGTATTCAATTTCATGCAGCAGTCAGGACTAGCTGGATTGCTAGCAACGATCAGAGCAGCGTGTCAGAAAAATCCTGATGGTAAAGAGTCCATACCTTTGTATCGAACGATTGATGAAGTCCTTGCTAAATTATTTTTTTTCTTAGGTGAGGTGAGCGTCGGCCGGAAAGTCATGGCTTATCAGTTGCTGCCCATCTGGCAGCAGTTGCAGACCTATATATCCGATAACGCTATAACACCGGGCTGTCTGCTATCACTTTATTTGCTGGACATGTCGCGAGCTGAAGTCATGCTCAACCAGATCCAAGCGGATACATCGAAAGTGATCGCGTCGACTGAAGATGTAGAGCAGGCTTTACTTGAGTTACTGCGTGCTGAGGCTGACTTTGATAATTTGCACAGAGCAGTAGAAGTTATTTTCAGAGCAATTACTGAAATTTGCTTGAGGCATTCCCAATTGGTTCAGCGATGTTATTGGTTAGCAGCGCGGCGGTTTGTGGAATTGATGATGCGTAACCTGGCAATTGATTTGCCTAAGTCAAAAAAAATTCTCTCTTCCGTGGTGCGCGCAATTCGACAACGCTCCGAAACTATGTGGCCGGCTTTGCCAGATAACTTGGTAAAAGAAATTCTTTATCAGCTCGCTGAAATGGAAGTTGAGGGTGATGATCAGGCTATAAACGCATGGTTTCAGATCGGCGCTCAGCTGAGTGGCCCGGCCATCCCTTGGGAAGACTTACCTGATGCACGGGATTTAATTAGCTTACTCAATAAAATCGATGCAGTGATAGTACTGATTCCGCAAACAGATATCAGTCAAGTGCATGCTGAGCTAAATGGAATGTCGAATTTACTTGAGCGTATACCTTATATTGCCGATTCAAAAAAACTGTTTGTTGAGTCTATCAATCTTTGGTTAGGTAAGGATGATCTGATGGTCATCACTCATTTGATGGGGCTAAAAGAATGCCTGGCCATAGTGTTAAAAGATCGTCATTTACAGCCCGCCTCAGAAAGAGTGATTACGATAATTAAAGAACTACAGTTATTCAAATCCTCCGATGCTATTGCGAGCCAACCTTCAGACGATCATCGCGCCAAATTAGCTTTTTATGCGCTGCGACCTTCCTCAGTTGTAGCGTTGAAAATGACACTCTTGTCGTGGTTAACAGAAAACGAGCTCCAGCTCGATCCACTGCTTGCTATGCATGATAGTCGAGCTATTGCTGAGCTTATTCAGCGTGTTCTGCCGCCTGTAAGAGCTGCATTACTTTTTTTGGATGATGTGGATGGAGTGAGTGAAGTGGACTCACTGGCGCGGTTTGGAAATGCGCAGCAACTACATGAGAATGGCGACGCTGAAATTCATGTGTCTGAATTGGTTCAGCTATGGGCTAGCTTGTGTCTGCATATTGATAGTCAACTTTCACACTTGGCTGTGGAATGTAATATTCCACCATACTTGGCCAACAGTATGCAATCAGTGGAAAGTCAGATTCCTTTGGCGACCGCTGTTCAAGTCGATGAAACTGTTAATGCAACGCTGAATACACCGCTTAATGCAGCGCTGAATACAACTCCTAATACCACGCTCAAAGACATCTTTATGTTGGAAGCTAAAGATAGATTAAGTGTGTTGAGGTTTCTAGTGAGGCAATTTTCGCTGAGTGAATCGGAGTTGCTCCCATCGCATGCTGCGATTGAGGCCCATGCCTTAGCGGGTAGTTCCGCCACAGTAGGTCATCATGCCATGCACCAACTAGCATCGGCCTTAGAAAATTTAATCGAGCGAGTCATTGTCTTAGCGGCAGATCAGCAGCACGCTTATTTGCCTGAGTTAATCGACACTATCGATGCGATAGAAAAGCAGTTACAAGTAAATGATAGTGAACAGAAAGAGGATGTTTATTCACTTTCAAATTTAACATTAGAGTCACCATCCACCAAAGTAGCCGAACCTATTCAAGCTGTGAAGTCCGCAGTACTTGAGTTTTCACAGCACCCGCTGAATCATGAGCCGTTGCAGCCGTATGAATCACCGTTACAAGATGCATCCACGTTAATTGACGATATCACTCAGATCGAGTCGGGTGATTCAGAGCCCTCGCCATCACTTTCAGTTAATGAATTTGATTATTCAGCATCGACCGATGCTATCGATCCTGAATTGCACTTAATTTTTTGCGAAGAGGCTGCCGAGCTGTTGCCGCAACTTGAATCGTTGCTCTCGCAATGGGTAGACAGTCCGGGCGAAGCTTCACTTCCTGCGGGCCTGTTACGTTTACTGCATACGCTAAAAGGTAGCTCTCGTATGGCAGGTGAATTGACTTTGGGCGAGGCTATCCATGAATTTGAGCATAGGGTTAGCCAACTCGCGCAACAACGTCCAATTGAAGCGGCTGTAATCGCTTTACTACAAACAGAGGTGCATCAACTGTTGATTGATGTTGGGCTAATCAAAGACGATGTAGCGCAGCCTCTTGAAAATTCCAACGATTCGCTAGTAGATACCAGTTCATCCTTCGCAGATCGACCTACAGTAAAAGCAGTTGTCGCGCCCACGAAATTACGTGTCGATTTACTTGAGCGTGCGTCCGGCTCAGTCGCTGAATTACTCGTCAACGCAGTACGTTCTACGGATGATCTGCGCCAGCAAAAACAATTAGTGGTTGATCTTGCTGATAACTTATCGCGTCTGCGTACTCAGCTGCGTGAGCTAGAGCTGCAATCTGAAGCGAGTATTTCATCTCAGTCTGCGCCGCGAGCATCGGGCTTTGATCCCTTGGAATTCGATCGCTACACACGATTGCAAGAATTGACGCGTATGACTGCCGAAAGTATGGCGGATTTGACAGGAGTACAACGCACCTTGGCGCATCAGATCGATGCATCATTAACGATGTTGGTGGCGCAAACGCGTCATGCACGTTCACTCCAATCCGATTTGTATCGCGCAAGTACGCAAGCTTTTTCTGGTATTGAGAATCGGTTTCGGCAACTGGTACGCCAAGTGGCTATGGAGGTGGGACGCGATGTTCGATTTGAGTTGGATGGCGGCCAGCTTGAAATAGACAGGGCTCATCTTGAGAGTTTAAATGGGCCACTGTCCCATCTGGTGCGTAATGCGATTGTGCATGGTATCGAGCCTGCTGAAGAACGCGAAACTATAGGTAAGCCGAGACAAGGTTTAGTATTTATGAAGTTGAGCGAGCAGGGTGCTGAATTACGCTTGCAAGTCAGTGATGATGGTCGCGGTCTGAACTTTGCTCGTATTCGCGAGCAAGCCATAGCCCGTGGTTTACTTTCCGCAAATGCTGAGTCTGATTCAGACAGTTTGACGCAATTAATTTTTGAATCAGGTTTCTCTACCGCCGAACAAGTAACAGGCTTGGCTGGTCGTGGCATAGGTATGGATGCCGTCAAGGCGACTATCGTCGCTATGGGTGGTGCCATAAAAGTTGAAAGTCAGTCGGGCTTGGGTACCTCAGTCATCATGGCATTGCCGAAATCATCCTCGACACAGAAGATAGTGTTGGTATCTGACGCCCATCAGAAAATCGCTCTACCCTCTGCGATGGTTCAGCAGGTATTAACGATGACTTCAGCAAGTGCGAAACAAGCAATCGCCGACGGATTTATTCACTGGCAGGATAAAAAAATCGATCTCTGCGCTTTAAGTGATTTAATCAGAGAGCCGACAGTGACTCATAGCGCCACTGATCGCATTTCATTACTTATCTTGCACCAGCTTGATGACTGGATCGCGGTTAAAGTCGGCGAAGTTCATGGCCATCACGAAGTGGTGGTTAAGCCGCCGGGGCCTCAATTGGCTAGCGTGCCGGGATTGATGGGTGCGGCAATGCTGCCTGATGGCGATATTTTGTTGGTTATGAATTTGTTACAGCTGCATGCACATGCTGTTTTAAATCCGTTCGCTAGATCAAACTCCACCACGATCGTTCCAGAGCATGTGCCACCCTTAGTTTTAGTGGTTGATGATTCCTTGACAGTGCGTCGTGTTAGTCAGCGCATGTTGGAAAAACATGGCTATGGAGTAGCACTTGCCAGACATGGTGCGCATGCGTTGGAATTGTTAAGTCAGATCAGTCCTGCAGCCGTGTTGCTTGATATAGAAATGCCGACAATGGATGGCTTTGAGTTGTTGAGTCGATTACGCTCAGACGAGCGTTTTCGTACGTTGCCGGTAGCGATGATTACTTCGCGAATGGCCGAGCGCCACCGACAACATGCAATGCACTTAGGCGCGAATGCTTATTTTGGTAAACCTTATCGCGAGCAAGAGCTTTTGGAATGGCTTGCGCAATTCGCGCCCGCAAAAAATTTAACCACATCAGACAATCGTACCGATCACAGTCAAAAACTAACGTCGACAGTGTGAGTCGTTAGTCGCAAAAATACTAACCCGCGACCAACATAAAGCTATTGATCGCTGAAGCATGACGAGTCATTCTTTTTTCACAACAGAATAACGTTCCAGTGTTTTTTTGCGTGCTTCATCATGCGCTACTAGCGGATGAGGATAATTTTTACCCAGCGTGACCCCCGCCATTTGTAGCTGCATTGCTGAAGCAAGCCAGGGCGCATGAATCGTTTTACTATCCAATTTGCTGAGTTCGGGTAAGTAGCGTTTGATAAATTTACCTTCAGCGTCAAATCGTTCAGATTGAGTCACTGGATTAAAAATTCGAAAATAAGGTTGCGCATCGCAGCCTGATGATGAGGCCCATTGCCAGCCTCCATTATTCGCCGACAAATCAAAGTCATTCAACTGACGCGCGAAATACGCTTCGCCGCGCCGCCAGTCTATACCCAGATCTTTAATCAAAAAGCAGGCAGTCACCATACGCAGACGGTTATGCATATAGCCTGTTTGATTTAACTGCATCATCGCGGCATCCACCAGTGGATAGCCGGTGCGACCCTCGCACCAGGCGGTAAATGCTGCATCGGCTGCGGCACCGCTTTCCCATGTGATGCGATCGTAATCTGGCTTGAAGCTTCGCTCAGTTACGTGCGGATGATGGTGCAGAATCATGAAATAAAAATCACGCCAAACAAGTTCCGATAACCAGATGCGTGCGCCTTCACCACCTTGACCTGATTGAATCGCTTCAATCGCTAATCGTGCCAGTGAGCGTATCGACACCGTACCAAAGCGTAAATGAATCGATAAATACGAGGGCCCTTTAACGGCTGGAAAATCACGCGTGGCGTCATAGCGCGACATACGTGGCAAAAAATCGTCAAGCAAATCTTCGCCCCCCTTCATGCCGGTCGGGATTTTATGCTGCATCAAATCGTACTCATCAAATCCCATAGCGCTAAGCGATGGCATTTCTGGCGTAGCAGGCGGTAGCGCGAGTTTTCCAGCGTCGCATGTCAACGGCGCAAGTGGCTGTAGATCTAACTCGAAGGAAGGTAAGCCGAGTTTTTTCAACCATGCATTTTTATACGGTGTGAAAACTGAAAACGACTTACCAGCGAGCGAAAGCACTTCGTCCTTAGCAAAAATGACTTGGTCTTTGTAGCTATGCAGCTCTTTATCTGATTTTTTTAAGGCCTGAGCGACCTGATGGTCCCGTTCGATCGCGCCGGGTTCGTAGTCTTCATTGATAAAAACAGCATCGACCGCGAGTTCATCGGCTAGCTTAGGTATCTCGCTCACCGCTCGTGCATGACGAACGATCAATCCGCCCCCACGTTCACGAAGCGAGGCATCGAGCTCTTTCAGGCTGGCGTGGATAAACGCTACGCGGCGATCGATACGACCATGCACAAGCAAGGGATCAAGGATATCTTTGTCAAAAATGAAAGCACAGTAGACAGTACGGCTAGCTTTGAGGGCATGGTGCAGTGCAGCGTGGTCGAAATCTCGCAGATCGCGACGAAACCATACCAGCGCTTTTTCGTAGTTCATTATTAGTATCTCGCGCGATAAAAAGCTAAGTGTAGCGTTGGTCGGCAAAGTTGATCTGCCAACATGAACGAAAGCTCGGGTAAAGCTGATAAAATTCGGCTCATGGCCAAGCAAGGCAAGCAGCGTTCCCCATCATTTTCCGCGGCTACCGCGGATGTCAGCGATTTTTCTTCTTCTAACATCGATTTAGCGTCTGAAAAGCAGACTGAAATTCAGTCTTTGCAGCTGGCGGATCATTTTTTGATCGCTATGCCATCGATGCTGGATCCGGTTTTTGGTGGTACGGTGGTCTACATTTGTGAGCACAACGAGAATGGTGCTCTAGGCATGATTATCAATCGCCCGACGGACATGACTATGGATGTGTTGTTCGAGCGTCTGGATTTATCCCTTGAAATTACTCCGCACGATCAAGTCATGCCGCAATTGCCCGTGCTGTTTGGAGGCCCGGTGCAAGTAGAGCGTGGTTTTGTTTTGCATGCACCTTCAGCCGATTACAACTCATCACTGACGGTCTCGGATGATGTGTCGCTCACTACCTCGCGTGATGTGCTGGAAGCAGCAGCTCAAGGTCATGGCCCGCGATGCTTAGTCGTCACACTTGGGTGTGCAGGTTGGGGTGCAGGCCAACTCGAAGAAGAAATTTTACGTAACGGCTGGCTCACGGTGCGTGCCGATCCGGCTATATTGTTTGATATCCCGAGTGCAGAACGCTTCGCAGCGGCTATGAACTTGTTGGGGATTGATCCGACTTTGCTCACCGGAGAAGCTGGGCATGCTTGATGCGCCGCGCACATGAGCACGGTTATGGCGTTCGATTTTGGTCTCAAACGTATTGGTGTTGCAGTGGGTAACCTGCTCATCAAGCAAGCGCAGGCATTAACCATCATTGATGCGCCAACCAATGTGGAAAAATTTGCGGCGATCGGTACTTTGATAGATGAATGGCAGCCCAGTAGCATTGTTGTGGGTCTTCCTTTGCATCCCGATGGGGCCGAGCATGAAATGACGCTGCGTTGCCGACGTTTTGCCAACCAGATTACCGGCCGCTTCGGAGTGGCAACGGTGCTGATAGACGAGCGATATACCTCAGCAGTGCTGTCTGCATCACGTGGTGAGCACGTAGATAGTCAGGCAGCGGCGCTGATACTTCAACAATTTTTCGATACTCATGAATCCCACTGAACTTCAAGCCGAAGTCCTTTACAGTCAACTTGAGACCGAGTTGAAATCTGCATTGGCGGGCGTGCCCAAACTCGCCATCGTAGGTATTTATTCTGGCGGTGCCTGGCTGGCAGAACGACTCGCTCAGGCACTCAACATCGCTGAGACCGGTTTTATTGATGTGTCGTTTTATCGCGATGACTACGCTAAACGTGGTCTGAAAGAAGAAGTCAGACCCAGCCATATTCCCTTTGAAATCGAAGGCGCCAATATCTTATTGGTCGATGATGTTTTGTATACCGGACGCACTACGCGCGCTGCGATCAATACCCTGTTCGACTATGGCCGTCCTGCGAAAATCATGCTGGCCGCTCTAGTTGATCGCGGTGGCCGCGAGTTACCTATTTCTGCAGATTTTGTTGCGAAAACTCTGGTGGTTCCCAGTGAACAGATGCTCGTGCTGCAAAAGGCCGATGATGGCCGCTTATCTCTGACCATAGACCATGCATAATCCTCAACTCAATAAGCACGGCGAACTACAGCATTTAATTACGCTCGACGGCCTGCCTAAGGCCATTCTTACGCGAATTTTGGATACGGCCGCTTCATTTGTAGGTGTGAGTGATCGCGAAGTAAAAAAAGTGCCGCTCATGCGAGGCAAGAGCGTGTTCAATCTATTTTTTGAAAATTCTACGCGTACGCGAACCACGTTTGAGATTGCCTCCAAACGACTTTCAGCGGATGTGATTAATTTAAATATCTCAGCATCGTCCGCAAGTAAAGGTGAGTCGCTGCTGGACACCATCGACAATCTGGCAGCGATGCATGCTGACATGTTTGTGGTGCGCCACGCACAATCCGGCGCACCGTATTTGATTGCTAAGCACTTGATTGATACCAATCAGCAGCATGTGCATGTGATCAATGCAGGAGATGGTCGTCATGCACATCCAACGCAAGGCTTGTTGGATATGTACACCATACGTCACTACAAAAAGAATTTTTCGAATCTCACCGTCGCTATCGTTGGCGATATTTTACATAGTCGTGTGGCCCGTTCCGATATTCATGGACTCACAACCATGGGTGTGCCTGAAGTGCGTGCGATTGGCCCTAGAACCTTGCTGCCGGGTGGTTTAGAGCAGATGGGCGTGCGAGTGTTTACGGATATGAACGAAGGTTTGAAAGACGTTGACGTGATCATCATGCTGCGTCTTCAGAATGAACGCATGACAGGTGCTTTACTGCCTTCAGCGCAAGAGTATTTCAAAAGTTATGGCCTCACGCCTGAACGACTTGCATTAGCTAAGCCTGATGCCATTGTTATGCATCCCGGCCCTATGAATCGCGGTGTAGAAATTGATTCGGCGGTTGCTGATGGTGCGCAAGCGGTGATCTTGCCGCAGGTGACCTTTGGTATAGCCGTGCGTATGGCCGTGATGAGTATGTTGGCGGGTGCCTGATGGTCAATAGATTGCGCTTGAAAAGAAAAAATTAGCATGAGACTACATATTAAAAACGGACGCCTGATAGATCCGGCCAATAACATCGATGCACAACATGATGTCTTTATTGCGGATGGTTGTATCGCCTCCATTGCACAAGTACCTGCAGGTTTTGTGGCCGATCAAATCATCGATGCCAGTGGCTTAATTGTGTGCCCGGGCTTGGTCGATTTATCTGCGCGATTGCGTGAGCCTGGTTATGAATACAAAGCAACTCTTGAATCAGAATTGCAATCGGCATTAGCGGGCGGTGTGACGAGTTTGCTTTGTCCACCTGATACCGATCCTGTGTTGGATGAGCCAGGCTTAGTTGAAATGCTAGTGCATCGCGCGCGTATTTTGAATCAATCGCATGTGTATCCTTTGGGCGCGCTGACGGTAGGTCTTAAAGGTCGCGAGTTAACTGAAATGGCTGAGCTCACCGAAGCAGGCTGTATCGGTTTTTCGCAAGCAGAGCAAACAATAGAAGACAGCACTGTGCTGATGCGTGCGATGCAGTACGCACAAACATTTGGCTACACCGTGTGGTTGCGTCCGCAAGACCCTCATCTAGGTAAAGGTGGCACGGCGCATAGTGGGCCATTAGCATCGCGACTGGGTTTGTCGGGTGTGCCGGTTATCAGTGAGACGATTGCACTGCATACGATCTTTGAATTAATGCGTACAACGGGTGCGCGCGTGCATTTGTGTCGTTTGTCATCCGCAGCAGGTATCGCTTTGGTACGCGCTGCTAAGGCTGAAGGCCTACCAGTGAGTTGCGATGTGGGTGCTCATCATTTGCATCTGACGGATAACGATATTGGTTTCTTTGATCCGAATGCGCGGCTCTCACCACCATTGCGCAGTCAACGTGATCGTGATGCGATTCGCGCAGCGCTGATGGATGGAACCATTGACGCGATCTGTTCCGATCACACGCCGGTTGATGATGATGAAAAATTATTACCCTTTGGTGAAGCATCGCCCGGTGCGACTGGCTTAGAGTTATTGCTATCACTTTCACTGAAGTGGGCCGATGAGCAGTTATCGGGTGACGATAAACTCTCGATGGCCATCTCCCGCATTACCGCTGATGCAGCTCGCGTTGCCGGCTTGTCGGCCGGTGGCTTATCGATAGGTAGTGTCGCTGATGTGTGTATATTTGATGCTGATGTCCGCTGGTTAGTCAACGCTGCAGCCATTGTCAGTCAAGGTAAGCACACGCCTTTTCTGGGTTATGAATTACCGGGTCAGGTTCGACATACGATCGTCTCTGGTCAACTCGCTTACAGTCGCTAGTGACGATGCCGGTATTGCCGTTAGCTAGGCTTGGCCTACATTTGTTTGTCGGTTTATGGAAAACTGCCGTACTTTTTCCGTGGTTGGATGAGGCGGGTCGTGATCGTCGTATACAACGTTGGTCACGTCAGCTGGTAGAAATATGTGGCGTCAGCATGGAGCTAGATGCTGAGCGACAAGAGCAACCCGTATCGCCTGCACTTATCATCTGCAACCATATTTCGTGGCTTGATATTTTTGTCATCAACACGATTCATCCTTGTCGTTTCGTCGCTAAATCCGATATACGAAGTTGGCCATTAATTGGTTGGCTGTGCCACAAAACCGGTACGATCTTTATTGCTCGTGGCAAGCAGAGTGATGTGCGACGTATTTATGCGGGACTCGTAAAAAGTATTCATGACGGTGAGCGTGTTGCTTTTTTTCCAGAAGGGACAACAGCACCTCAAGGCACGGTATTACCGTTTCATGCGAATTTATTTGAAGCTGCCATCGAAGCGCAAGTTCCAGTGCAACCCTACGCGCTACGCTACGTAGATGCCGATGGACAATTACATAACGCCGCCGATTTTATCGGTGAGATGACTTTCGTAGAAAGTGTGATTGCGATTGTAAAATGCGGCGGACTTAAAGCCGAATTAATTCGATTACCTGCACTGCCTACGCAAGGCGCTCATCGACGTGAGTTGGCTGTGACAGCGCGAGAAATGATTTCCTCAGTGCTGATTCCGACTACTACTTAGGCTACTATCCCGGCTGCTGATGTTGAGGGCAATCCACCTGCACCAGCAGTCGATCTTGTAAGCGCAGCGCGCTGAGCTTACCGCCCCAGACACATCCCGTATCGAGTCCGATCACATTCGGTTGTAAAACGAGTCCAAGCGTCGACCAGTGACCAAAGACGATGGGCACATCCTGACTCTGTCGATTCGGTACCTCGAACCAAGGTAGGTAATCGCGAGGTGTGTGTCCCGGACCTTCCTTACTTTTAAACTCCATTTCACCGTCTGCTGTGCAATAACGCAGGCGTGTGAGCGCATTCACGATGCAGCGCAGTCGGTCATTACCCTGTAAATCATCACTCCAGCGTAATGGATCGTTGCCATACATGGCGCGTAAAAAATCCAGCCAATGATCGCTGCGCAGCACGGCCGATACTTCACTGGCTAGCTCTAGTGTTTGTTGTGCCGTCCATTGCGGTAGAACGCCCGCATGAACAATTAAGTGGCCATCGGCCATCAGGGCCAGCGGTTGTTGTCGTAACCATTCGAGTAGTTCATCGCGATCGGGTGCAGCGAGCAAGCTGTCTAAGGTATCCGAGCGGCTGGCCGTACGCAGTCCATGTGCGACCGCGAGTAAATGTAGATCATGATTGCCCAGCACCATTTGCGCGCGCTTACCCATGGCGCGCAGGCGGCGCAGGCAACCTGACGAATCCGGGCCACGGTTGACCAGATCGCCAACGAAAACAAAGTGCGCGTCGGGCGATACTGAGAGCGCGCGCTCAAGTAGAAGGTCGAGTTGCCCCGCGCAACCCTGTAAGTCACCGATAGCAAAGAACGTCATTAATAGTTAAGCAAGTAAGTAGGGTTTTTCGGTAATCTTCTGCTCATTCTATTTCTAACTGAGCGGAGTGGCTCCGTTAAAATGAAGGGTTAATTCAACGAAGTAGTTATTGAAACGATAAGGTAAGAGCATGATTCTCGTCACCGGCGGCGCTGGCTTCATCGGCTCCAATTTTGTGATTGACTGGCTAGCATCGAATGATGAGCCCGTCATCAACCTAGACAAACTAACCTACGCTGGCAATCCAGACAATTTTTCGTCGCTGGATGGCGATCCGCGTCACCATTTTGTTAAGGGTGATATCTGTGATCGTGAGTTGCTCAATCAGCTGATGGCACAACACAAGCCGCGCGCTATTGTGCATTTCGCCGCAGAGAGTCATGTGGATAGATCAATTCACGGTCCCGGTGATTTCATTAAAACCAATGTGGATGGTACCTTTAGTTTATTAGAAGCAGCACGCGCGCATTGTGCAGGTTTGTCAGATACTGAGCGAGCAGCTTTTCGCTTTTTGCATGTGTCGACGGATGAAGTATTTGGAACACTCAATCCGGGTGATCCGCCTTTTTCTGAAACGACTCCTTACGCACCGAATAGTCCGTACTCAGCATCGAAGGCGGCTTCAGATCATTTAGTCCGTGCCTGGCATCATACGTATGGCATGGCAGTACTGACGAGTAATTGCTCAAATAATTACGGCCCGCTGCAGTTCCCTGAAAAATTAGTGCCATTGATTATAGCTAATGCACTAGCGGGTAAACCACTGCCGATTTATGGTGATGGTCAGCAGGTGCGTGATTGGTTGTATGTCGGCGATCACTGCAGCGCGATCCGTCGCATATTGACCGATGGTCAGCCGGGTGAGACCTACAACATTGGTGGTTGGAATGAAAAAGCTAATATCGATGTAGTACATACCCTGTGTGATTTGCTGGATGAACTGTCTCCTGCAAAACAATCGTATCGTGAGCAAATTACTTACGTTAAAGATCGTCCTGGCCACGATCGTCGTTATGCTATTGATGCGCGTAAAACAGAGCGTGAACTCGGCTGGCGTCCCACCGAAACCTTTGAGACAGGCATGCGTAAAACCGTGCAGTGGTATTTGGCAAATCAAGAATGGGTACGCAAAGTACAGTCAGGGGATTATTTGAAATGGATAGACCGTAATTACAGCCAACGTGCCAGAGGTGCAGCGTGAGCTCAGAACTAAAAATTAATCGTCGCGGCATCATCTTAGCGGGTGGCTCAGGTACACGTTTGTATCCCGTCACGATGGCAGTATCCAAGCAGCTCATGCCGGTGTACGACAAGCCCATGATTTATTACCCGCTCACCACGCTGATGTTAGCGGGTATCCGCGACATCCTGCTGATATCTACACCGCAGGACACGCCGCGCTTCACGGATTTGTTAGGTGATGGCAGTCAGTGGGGCATCAATATTCACTACGCCGTGCAACCTTCGCCCGATGGATTGGCACAAGCCTTCATCATTGGAAAAGAGTTCGTTGGTAATCATCCTTCGGCGCTCATCCTTGGCGATAATCTTTTTTACGGCCATGATTTAGATGCCCGCTTGCGTACTGCAAATGAACGACAAGAGGGTGCCACTGTGTTTGCCTATCACGTTGACGATCCCGAACGCTATGGTGTGGTTGGTTTCGATGATCAACGTCGCGCGATTAGCATTGAAGAAAAGCCTAAGCAGCCACAATCTAATTATGCTGTAACTGGTTTGTATTTTTACGATCAACAGGTGTGTGATATTGCCGCTAATATCAAACCCTCTGCGCGTGGCGAATTAGAAATTACTGACGTCAACCGAGCCTATCTCGAGCAACAACAATTGCAAGTGGAGTTGATGGGGCGCGGTATGGCATGGCTAGATACAGGTACGCATGAATCATTGCTGGAAGCTGCACAATTCATCGCGACTCTGGAAAAGCGTCAGGGATTAAAAGTGGCTTGCCCTGAAGAGGTGGCCTACCGCAAAGGCTACATCAATGCCGCACAAGTAGAAAAGTTAGCTGAGCCACTGAAAAAAAATGCCTATGGCCAGTATTTATTGCGCATGCTAAAAGAAAAAGTGTACTGATCGTATGAATGTAATTAAGACAGCGATATCTGATGTAATCATTATCGAACCGAAAGTTTTTGGTGATAGTCGCGGATTTTTTTTCGAAAGCTATAACCAACGTCAGTTTGAACAATTAACGGGTGCTTCACCTGTATTTGTTCAAGATAACCACTCACGTTCAGCGCGGGGTGTTTTGCGTGGCTTGCACTATCAATTGCAACAGACCCAAGGAAAATTGGTTCGTGTGACCGCAGGTGAAGTGTTTGATGTGTGCGTCGATCTGCGCCGTAGCTCGCCGACCTTTGGCCAATCCGTGTCAGTTATTTTGTCGGCCGAGAATCATCGTCAGATATGGATCCCGCCCGGATTCGCTCATGGATTTCTGGTGACCAGTGAGAATGCTGAATTTTTGTATAAGACCACCGATTATTATGCGCCCGAGCACGAGCGATGCTTACTCTGGAACGACCCAGCGCTGGGTATTGAGTGGCCCTTGCATCAGGAGCCACTTCTCTCCGTTAAAGATAAGGCGGGAGTGCCTCTCGCTTCTGCTGAAGTATTTGAATGAAAATTCTCGTCACCGGCCGTAATGGACAAGTAGGCGGTGCGTTACAGCATGCCTTGGCTGGTTTGGGCGAGATCGTTACCTTGGATCGCACGCAGTTGGATTTATCTAATGTAGATGCGACACGTGAAGTGATTCGTACAATTCGCCCAAATCTTATTGTGAACGCGGCTGCGTATACCGCCGTTGATTTGGCTGAGACGGATGAAGCGTTGGCGTATCGCATCAATGCCGAAGCACCGGGTGTGATAGCAGAAGAAGCCAAACGTCTCGGCGCCGGAATGATTCATTACTCGACCGATTATGTGTATGACGGTGGTAAATCGGGCGCGTGGTTAGAAACCGATGCGACCGGCCCTTTATCTGCATACGGTCGTAGCAAACTAGCAGGCGAGCAGGCGATTACTGCGGTTGGATTGCCGCATGTAATTTTGCGTACTAGTTGGGTGTATGGATTGCATGGAAAGAATTTTTTATTGACGATGTTACGTCTTGCGCAGAGCCGGCCTGAGCTTTCTATCGTTAATGATCAAGTCGGCGCTCCTACGTGGAGCGTTACGATTGCTGAAGCCACCGCGAGCATCATCAAAAAATTTCCAGACCTTTCCGCTGTTGAGCATTTAAGCGGCATTTATCATTTGTGTGCGCGTGGACAAACAAGTTGGTTTGGTTTTGCAGAAAAAATTTTCGCGCATTCATTGATACAACAAAAACCTACGCTTCATCCTATAACCACTGCTGACTATCCTACGCCAGCGGTAAGGCCGAAAAATTCTGTTATGAATACCGATAAATTCGAGCAAACATTTGCGACCTTACCCACGTGGGATGCTGCGCTAGGCGATTGTCTGCAGCGAATTCCTGTTGAAGCGCCCCAATTACTTAAAGCGAACTGACATCATGGCAAACAGCAACGCAACTTTGACCCCGGGTATTTTCAAGGCTTACGATATACGTGGCGTGTTGGATAAAACACTGGACACCAATATTGCGCGCCAGATTGGTCAGTCCTTTGGGAGTGCAGCGTTAGAAAAAAATGAGAAGACTGTGGTCATTGGTCGTGATGGTCGCTTGTCTGGTCCATCGCTATCCGCAGCACTGGCTGAAGGCTTGCAGTCTACGGGAGTGAATGTGATTGATGTCGGTATGGTCGCTACACCCATGCTGTACTTTGCGACCTATGCGCTGGGAGCGGCCAGTGGAATTATGGTCACCGGCAGCCATAATCCACCCGATTACAACGGTTTTAAAATGGTTCTTGCCGGTGATGCTATTTATGGTGAGACCATACAGCAGTTATATCAGCGCATACTCGCGCATCGTTTTGCTCAGGGTGCGGGTGATTATCGCGAGCATGATATTCGCGACGCTTATCTCGAGCGGATTATTGGTGATGTAAAAATTTCGCGCCCCATGAAGATTGCAGTGGATTGCGGTAATGGTGTTGCGGGTGCTGTCGCAGGGGATTTATATCGTGGCATGGGTTGTGATGTCATCGAATTATTTTGCGAGGTCGATGGTAATTTCCCGAATCACCATCCTGATCCGGCCCATCCTGAAAATCTGCAAGATTTAATTCATGCACTCGCCACTACCGATGCTGAACTTGGTTTGGCCTTTGATGGTGACGGTGATCGTTTGGGCGTTGTGACTAAAGATGGTCAAATCATTTTTCCTGATCGACAGCTCATGCTATTTGCGCAAGAAGTGTTGTCACGTAATCCCGGCGCACCTATTTTGTATGACGTCAAATGCAGTAAGCACGTAGCGGCGGTGGTTAAAGCAGCAGGTGGCCAACCATTAATGGGTAAGACAGGTCATTCCTTAGTCAAAGCGCGTATGAAAGAAACGCAGGCGCCTTTAGGTGGCGAGATGAGTGGCCATGTATTCTTTAAAGATCGTTGGTATGGATTTGATGATGGTTTGTATGCCGGTGCGCGTTTATTAGAAATTTTAAGCAAGCTGGCAGATCCGAATGCAACACTGAATGCGCTGCCTCAGTCGATCTCAACGCCTGAATTACAGATACAGTGCGCTGAGGGTGAAAATCATCAACTGGTGACGCGCTTGCAAAAAGAAATCAGCTGGCCCGGATCGGAGCAAGTGCTAACGATCGACGGCGTGCGTGTTGAATACAGTGACGGTTTTGGTTTGGTGCGTGCATCAAACACTACGCCGGTACTCGTGCTGCGTTTCGAGGCTGAAAATGAAGCAGCACTTAAACGTATACAGCAATCATTGGCTCAGGCAATCCTCGCGGTTAAGCCAGATGCTGTGCTGCCGTTTCAGGCGTAATGATCGCTTTGTCGCTACGTATTTATTCTGCCTGCTGGTGGTTAGCCCTACCTTTAGTACTGCTCAGGTTATGGTGGCGTGGGCGTAAAGAAGTCGGTTACCGACAACATATTGCTGAACGTCTTAGCCTAGTCGGCGCAAATTTTCCATCACCACTGATTTGGGTGCACGCGGTTTCTGTCGGCGAAACGCGTGCCGCAGAGCCACTCATTCATGCATTACTAAAAAAATACCCGCAACATCATGTGCTGTTAACGCATATGACTCCCACTGGTCGTGCGACCGGCGCTGATTTATTTCGTAATGAGTCGCGCGTTACTCAGTCCTACATTCCGTATGACACATTAAGTCTGACGCAGCGCTTCATTTCCAAAATCAATCCCAGTATTTGCTTATTGATGGAAACGGAAGTGTGGCCTTCATTGATAGATTCGTGCAGCCTAGCGGGAATACCTATCGCATTGATTAATGCGCGTCTATCCGCGCGTTCACTCAAACGGGCGCGGTGGTTTGATGGCTTGATCGGTGATGCGCTGCGTAAAATTAATGTGGTCATTGCGCAAACTCAGGCGGATGCGGAACGTTTACATAAACTAGGAGCGCAAACGATCATCGTTGCGGGCAGTCTCAAATTTGACATCACTCCACCGGAAGTAATGCTGACGATGGGTAGTCAGTGGCGACAGCGGATAGGTAATCGTCTCGTTCTTTTGTGCGCTAGCACGCGCGAAGGTGAGGAGGCATTGTTATTAGATGCGTATATGGCAGCGACGCTTGATCCCCGTGTGTTGGTGGTCATGGTGCCACGCCATCCGCAACGGTTTGATGAAGTAGAGTGCATGCTTGAAGCACGAGGTTTGCGTTGGCAACGACGCTCACAATGGACGACAGAGAATGTGCCTGTAAGTACTCAGATACTGCTCGGCGATTCCATGGGTGAAATGTTCGCCTACTACGCCGCATGTGATCTGGCTTTTATTGGTGGCAGCTTATTACCCCTCGGTGGACAAAATCTAATTGAAGCTCTGTCCTGTGGCAAACCAGTGTTAGTGGGGCCGCATACATTTAATTTTAAACAGGTGACTGCGGATGCCATCAGTGTAGGTGCCGCCATCCGTGTGCCCGATGCGCAGCATGTTTTTTCTAGCGTTAGCCAAATGGATCCGACGTCTAAAAACTATCAAGCGATGTCCGACGTAGCGATTCAGTTTTGCGTTCAGCATCAAGGGGCTACGGCGAGAACGCTCAAGTTACTATCCCCTCAAATAAAATGAATAAAAAAATGCCAGTCGGTTGACTGGCATTTTTATTTTTTCACTCAAGAGAGCTTATTGTTTTTCTGGCTCGCTAAAGCCGCCACCGAGCGAACGATACAAATCAACAGCGTTGGTTAAGCGTAGTAGTTGTGACTGAACCAGCGCTTGTTCTGCGGTGAATAACTCACGTTCAGCATCTAACAGATCCAGATAACTCGAGATACCATTTTCGTATCGAGCGCGTGCGAGAGAGAGTCGTTCGGCCTGCGCATTTCTGAAGGCGCTTTGCGCTTCGATTTCTTCAGTCAATGTGGCGCGCGCTGATAAGGCATCGGCTACTTCGCGGAACGCGACTTGAATCGTTTTTTCATAGTCCGTGATCGCCATATTGCTGCGTATCTCCGCCAGGTTCAGGCTGGCTTTGTTACGACCACTATCAAATATAGGTAAAGTAATTTGCGGGAAAAAACTCCAAGTGCGTGATCCACCTTCAAACAAGCCGCCCAGATCATTACTTGCTAATCCCAATCCAGTCGTTAGCGAAATACGTGGGAAGAAAGCGGCGCGTGCAGCTGCAATATTTGCTTGAGTCGCACGCAGTCGTTGTTCGGCAGCGCGTATGTCAGGGCGACGCTCTAATAAATCCGAGGGTAATCCTTCACCAATATCAGCAGTAATAACCTGGGTTGACAGTGTCGCAGTTTGCGTTGGTAGCTTTACATTTGAGCCGGTGAGTAAGGTCAGTGCATTGACGGCTAACGCATGCTGGCGGCGCAAACCTAGCAAGACAACTTTCGCAGAATAGACCAGCGTTTCACTTTGCTGAAACTCCATCGCATTGGTGATGCCTGCATCTAAACGTTTTCTCACTAAATCACGTGACGATTCACGACCTTTGAGTGTGCGTTGTGCCAATGTGATTTGCTCTGCCAAGGCGCGTTCGATCAACCAAGCTTTAGCGACTTCACCGACTAATGAAATTTGTATCGCGCGTCGTGCTTCTTCAGTGGCGAGATATTGCGAGAGAGCGGCAGAGGAAAGATTTTTTACGCGTCCGAAAAAATCGAGTTCAAATGCAGATAATCCTACACCTGCCTGATACACGGTACTTTCTCTCATCGTGCCGGACAGTAGCTGACGTGATGTGTTTACGCCACCAGTGGCATTGATGGTGGGTAGTTGATCTGCGCGTTGAATGCCATACAGTGCGCGCGCTTCTTCTATCTGCAACACAGCGGTCTTGAGATCACGATTATTTTTTAAGGCCGTGCTGATCGCTTCACGCAGATCAGGATTCTGGAAGAAATCATTCCATCCCGTATCAGCAATGGGCTTAGCCAAACTGCTATCGCTAGCTGGGTAGCTGCTTGGAACCGGTGCCGTAGGTTTGATAAACGTGGGCATGATCTGACACCCGGAGAGTGAAAATACTCCGGCGATAAGGGCCAGCGGAAGAGTGAGTTTTTTTGTCATTGTTGTGCCTCGTTTTGATGCAAGTTAGCTGCGTATAGTTTACGTTGGCGTTCGCTACCTTTGAATATGCGTCGAATCACCACAAAAAATACAGGTACAAAAAATACGGCAAGCACTGTCGCCGTGATCATGCCACCCATAACACCCGTGCCAATCGCACGCTGGCTGGCTGAGCCAGCACCACTGGCGAGCACCAAGGGCAATACACCGAGTATGAACGCCAGCGACGTCATGATGATCGGTCGAAAGCGAAGTTTGACGGCGGTGAGCGTTGCTTCAATTAAGTCCATACCACCGGCTTGAAGATCTTTGGCGAATTCGATAATCAAGATCGCATTTTTAGCGGACAAACCGATGATGGCAATCAGCCCTACTTTGAAGTACACATCGTTAGGCATCTCGCGGAAAATCGTAAACGACACCGCGCCTAATACACCGAGTGGAACCACGAGTAGCACAGCCACCGGTATCGATGTGCTTTCATAAAGAGCAGCCAGTACTAAAAATACGGCAAGCAGTGAGAGCACAAACAAAGCAGTGGCGGTGGAACCCGCAGCTTTTTCCTCAAACGATTGGCCTGCCCATTCAAAGCCTATGCCCGTTGGCAGCTGCGCCACCATGCGTTCGACTTCGGCTAGCGCATCACCGGACGATGCACCAGGAGCAGCATCGCCTTGAATTTTCATCGCGGGATAACCATTAAAACGTACCAGCTGCACGGCGCCGTTAATCCACTGACTACGCATAAATGCCGAGAGTGGAACCATCACTCCCTGATTATTTTTCACATGCAGCTTATCGAGATCTTCTGGGCGTAAACGTTTTTCTGGAGCGGCTTGCAAAATCACACGCTGCTGTCTTCCTACGTTAGGAAAATCATTCACATAGATTGATCCAAACGTGCCTGATAAAGTCGCGTTGATATCGGAAAGATCAACTCCGAGTGCATTTGCTTTGTCGCGATCAATCTCGAGTTTTAGCTGAGGTGAATCTTCCATACCTTCAGGTCGCGCACCTTTGATCAGCGGGCTTTTTGACAGCATGCCCAGCAATTGATTACGCGCAGCGAGCAACGCATCATGACCTAATCCTGCGCGATCTTGCAGTCGTAGTGAGAAGCCTGTGGCATTACCTAGTTCGCGAATCGCTGGCGGGTTAACCGTGAACACAATCGCATCGCGTATCGTACCCATCAGCGACAAAGCTTTGGTAGCGATGCTTTGCGAACTCAGTTCAGGCGTGGTGCGTTCTTTCCAATCATTAAGTGGTACGAACAACAAGCCACCATTCTGACCATTGCCTGAAAAGCTGTACCCGAGCACCGACACCACCGCTTGTACGCCAGGTTGTTTGCTGAAGTATTGTTCAGCTTGTTCCAGCACATTCAGTGTCCGGCCAGTACTTGCGCCTGGCGGTAGCTGCACATTCGCCAGCAAATAGCCTTGATCTTCTGCCGGTAAAAATGAGGTTGGCATACGTACCGCCATCCACACCACCGCAGCGATAATCACGCCATATAAAACCATGTAGCGCAGCGTCGTTTTGAGTATTTTTGCCACTCCACTTTGATAGCTATTCGTGGTGCGCTTAAAGAGTCGGTTGAACGCACCAAAAAATCCTTTGCGTTCGTGATGTTCAGGATCTATCGGTTTAAGTACCGTAGCGCATAAGGCCGGTGTGAGCGTCAGCGCCATGATGGCCGAGAACACCATGGCCGACACCATAGACATAGAAAACTGTCGGTAAATCGCGCCGACTGAACCGGTGAAGAAAGCCATCGGTACAAACACAGCGATCAACACAGCGGTAATACCGACAATTGCGCCAGTAATTTGTGTCATCGCTTTGATGGTCGCGTCCCGCGGTGATAAGCCTTCTTCACTCATGATGCGCTCGACATTTTCAACCACCACAATCGCATCATCAACCAAAATACCAATCGCCAGCACCATACCAAACATAGTCAGCACATTGATTGAATAGCCGAAGAAAGACATGGTGGCAAACGTACCCATCAGCGAGACGGGAACCACAATCGCTGGAATCAATGTGTAGCGCAGGCTTTGCAAGAACAGCAGCATGACTAAAAACACTAGCAATACCGCTTCAAACAATGTTTTGACAACCTCTTCAATAGAAATCTGAATGAACAAAGAGGTGTCGTAGGGAATGACGTAATCGACGCCGGGCGGAAAATATTTTTTCAGCTCGACCATTTTTGCGCGCACGAGCTTAGCCGTTTCAAGCGCATTAGCAGTCGGCGTAAGTTGTACGCCAACCGCGGCGGTCTCTTTACCATTCAGTCGAGCCGCGAATCCATACGATTGACCAGCGACTTCAACGCGACCGATATCGCGAATACGAACTGTGGCACCACCAGGTGTGGCACGCAGCACGATGTTGCCGAATTCTTCTATCGTCGATAGCTGACCAGTGACGACAATCGACGTAGCGATACGCTGTGAACTAGGTGCAGGAAGATCACCCAAAATACCGGCTGAAAATTGCGCGTTCTGTGCGCGTATGGCATTCACCACATCGGCAGGAGAAAGTTTATATCCGAGCAGTTTGTCGGGATCGGCCCAGATACGCATCGCGCGTTCTGTACCAAATAACTGCGCCACACCGACACCGGGGATACGCTTAATTTCATTGATCACGTTACGCGCTAAGTAATCACCTAGCGCAACCGACGATTGTTTTCCTTCGGTGGAGACAAGACTAACGAACAACAGCAAATTACTACGTGCACGAGTGATCGTCACACCTTGCTGAACCACGGCTTGCGGCAGTCGCGCTTCAATTCGCTTAAGACGATTTTGAACATCAACAGCGGCTAACTCAGGATTGGTGCCATTGCTGAATGTCACATTCACGGATGACTGCCCATCAGATTGGCTCTGCGATTCTATGTAGAGCATGTTTTCCGCACCGTTCATCTCTTGCTCGATCAGGCTGGTGACACTTTCATCAACCGTTTGAGCAGAAGCACCGGGGTAGGAGGAATTAACAATAATGGTGGGCGGTGCAATCTGCGGGTATTGCGATACCGGCAGATTAGGAATTGCCAACAGTCCTGCGAGCAGGATGAACAACGCGATGACCCAGGCAAAGACCGGGCGATCGATAAAGAACTTTGCCATGGTGAAGCGTCCTTATTTCTTTTCGGGTGCTGCAGCGGCAGGCGAACCTGATCCATTAGGTGCTGCAGATCCAGCAGCCCCAGTAGCTCCAGCGGGCTGCCAAGGATTCGCTTTGACTGTCGCGCCTGGTTTCGCTTTTTGCAATCCTTCGACAATGATTTGATCTCCCGCACTCAAGCCTGAAGTAATGATCCAGCGCGTGCCATAGGCACCCCCCGTTTTTACAGGCTTAGGTGTGACCTTACCCTCAGCATCGACGCTCATCACCACTGATCCATCAGCAGTACGCATCACAGCTTGTTGAGGCACTGTGATGGTGCCGGCACGCACACCTTGCTCAAGCTGCACGCGCACATACATGCCGGGTAGTAGCGAGCGTTCCGGGTTAGGAAATTGTGCACGCAAAATGACTGAACTCGATGAAGGATCAACCGTCGTTTCTGAAAACAGAAACTGACCAGTGTGTGCATACGGTTTTCCATCTTCAGTCAATAAGGTTAGTTTGACTTTGGTGCCACGCTGTCCTGATTGAGTAATTTTTTCACGCAGCTGTGAAAGTTCAACACTCGATTGCGTCAACGTTACATAAATCGGATCGAGCTGCTGTATCACTGCGAGCGCTGTTGTGTCGTTCGCTGTAACGAGTGCGCCTTCCGTCACCAATGTGCGTCCTATGCGTCCGGCGATCGGAGCGGTGATCGTTGAGTATGAAAGATTCAAACGTGCATTGTCTAATACCGCTTTAGCGGCTGCGACATCGGCAGCTGCTAGTTTTTGTGAGCTCTGCGCATCATCAAATTCTTGCTTGCTGATGGCATTGCTCTCGACCAGACCACGATAGCGATTTAAGCGTGTGGTGGCTTGCCCGAGATTTGCATCAGCACGAGCCAGTGCGGCTTCGGCGCTGCTGTAGGCCGCTTGAAATGGTGCTGAATCAATCTGATACAAGACTGCGCCTGCACGGACTTCGCTACCTTCGCCAAACAAGCGTTTTTGCACAATACCGCCTACGCGGGCCCGAACTTCTGCATTGCGAACCGCTTCAATTCGACCCGGTAATTCAGTGGTGTTAGCGACGTCTTCTGGCGCCACCGTCATTACGCCGACATTGGCAGGTGGTGGTGCACCTGCAGCGGCGGGTGCAGCTGCTTTTTTATCGCCGCAGGCACTCAGCAGCAAGATTAGAAGGGCGGAAGGAACAAATGCGCGCGACGATAGGTTCATGTTGTCAAGCCAATCAAAAAATGCCACCTGCCTAACGCAGATGATCATTAAAGAATTACAAAAAGAAAACTCGGAGATGTAGTCAGGACTCCATGCCACAAAGTCCCTCTCCTGAGCGAGTGACGGTCATGCAAATCAGATCTGCATGACCGTTCTTTTTATCTATGCTCAGTATAGCGATTTCTGCGTCCGCAAAGCCGCGTTTTCAGGGCTGAAGAGACAAAATATCTGGGTGTGAAATACACGCTTTTGAATTGTTTAAGTGCTTGTTTTGCTGAGGTCAATCAGCGCATGTCGAGCAAGGCATTCAATTCGGCCAAATCCACTTCGCCGAGGGTGCCCGCGGCCGCTTTTAGGCGCAATCCGTTAACCAATGTGTCGTAACGCGCCTTGGCCAAATCACGACGAGTTGAGTACAACTGCTGCTGCGCATTTAGCACATCGATGTTGATACGTACGCCTACGTCGTAGCCCAGTTTGTTCGATTCCAGTGCTGAGTTACTGGAGATTTCAGCCGCTTCGAGTGCGCGTATTTGCGACAGACCACTTTGTACGCCGAGATAAGCCGCTCGAGCATTTTGCATGGCAGTTCGTTTTGCGGTATCAAGATCAGCTCTTGCCTGATTTTCAAGGGCGATCGCTTCGCGGATTTTGCTGGTGGTCGAAAAACCAGCGAACAAAGGTATCGTTAGTTGAAAACCAAGCGCCGTAGTATTGGTCACTGTAGGGCTAGTAAAGGTAAGATCTTTACGCTGGCTACCGACTGCGACCGCATCCAGAGTTGGCAAATGCCCCGAGCGATTGCGTCGAATTTCAAGCTTAGCGATTTCAGCGACCAAACCTTGAGCGACCACACCGAAATTGCCAGCCTCGGCAGATTGCACCCACTTATCCATGCTGGATGGCTCGGGGCTACTTAGTTTTACTCCGGAGCGCAGACTGTTGAGTTCTGGCGGTAGTTGACCTGTAACTACCGCAAAGGCATTCCGTTTAACTTCTAAATCATTTTGCGCAGCGATTTCTTGGGCGATTGCCAAATCAAAGCGCGCCTGCGCCTCATGGGTATCAGTGATGGTTGCTGTACCCACTTCGAAATTTCGCTTCGCTGATTCAAGCTGTTCCGTAATGGCGGCTTTTTGTGCGCGAATAAACGCAATCACATCTTGCGCCGCCAGTACGTCAAAATAAGCTTGTGCTACTCGTAGAGCCAAATCATTTCGTGCTTGTTCGTACTGAATTTCGCCAGCCGTTACTTGTAATTTGCTTTGTTCGTAGACATCCAAATTATTTCGGTTGTAGATAGGTTGACGCAACAGTATCTGATACACCTCTTGGGTGTAGTCGATGGTTCGATCAACGCCGGTACTAGTTACGTGAGCATTAGTACGATTGACGTTTGCTGTTGCTGAAACAGTGGGCAGCAACCCTGCAAATCCTTGGGTGGATTTTTCAAAGGCTGCATCACGTGTACCGCGCGCGCTGGCGAGCTGGCTGTCGTAGGCCTGTGCTGCGTTAAAAGCCTCGAGCAGCGTCATGGCTTGCGCGTCGATAGCCAAACATATGCCGGCGATCAATGAAGCTAATTGAGTTCGTTGCATTTTCTTTTCCCGTGAATTTTGGTCTGGCTTTAATACGTGGGCATGCTGGAATCGACTTGCACAGCCCAACCGTGTACGCCGCCTGTCAGGTTAGTGACATCACTAAAACCTGCGCGCTCTAAAAATGCAGCCACTTGCATACTACGAGCGCCATGATGACAAATACAAACGATGGCTAGTTCCGGATCGAGTTCTTCTTGTCTGGCCGGTATGCTAGACATAGGCATCAACACCGAGCCAGGAATATGACAGGTATCGAATTCCCATGGCTCACGCACATCAAGTAGCAGCGGAGCTTTGCGTTCAGAATCTGACAGCCAATGAGCCAGTTCGGGAGCCGACATGTGATTCATAGCGACTAGTCGCAATCAAAAGTGAAACGCAGAAGGCGTTTCAGCATTATGCAAAAGCGTAATGCAGGTTTCAAATAAAGTGCGCTTATCCCAGGCATCTTCTTGAGTGCGCGTCACCAGACACGCCGACATCGCTGGTGCTTCACCGATGACGGCAATCAAGCGTCCACCGACACGCAGCTGTTCTAGAAATGCTTGCGGCAAAACGGGCAGTGCGCCGGAAATAACGATCACATCCCAAGGCGCAGGGCGAAGACCTGCACCCGCCCATCCGTGTGCACCATCGCCGAGTTCAACGTTGACGTTAGCGATACCGTAGTTCGCTAAATTTTTTTCGGCCAGTTGTTTTAGTTCAGGAAGAATTTCAACCGTAGTCACATGTCGCGCATGATGTGCAAGTAAGGCAGCCATGTAACCCGATCCTGCGCCGATTTCGAGTACAGATTCATGATCACGGATAGCCGCTTCTTGTAATAAGCGCGCTTCCATTTTTGGTGACAGCATATTTTCGCCGCCAGGGAGTGGAATTTCAGTATCAAAAAAAACCAGCGATTGATACGCCGTCGGAACGAAGGCTTCACGACGTACCGCGACCAGCGTTTGTAAGACCTGTTGATTGAGTACATCCCAGGTACGAATTTGCTGCTCTATCATGTTCACGCGGGCTTGTTCAAAGTTCATGGCTGTCAGGCGAAATTTCATTAATGGGGTTAGCGGAGAAAGTGCGACATTTTATCAAACGGAATGATTATTTTTTGCTATTAAATCAAGCATAGAAAAACTGAGCAATTAGCTATGTTCTCGGGCGGGCAAGAAACGCGCGCGTGCCCACACAGCGAAATCATCCAGCCAGGTGTAGATCACCGGTACCACCACCAAAGTCAGAATGGATGAAGTGATAATTCCACCAATCACCGCCTGACCCATCGGTGCGCGTTGTTCTGAACCTTCTGCTAAGCCTAGCGCTAACGGCACCATGCCAAACACCATCGCTAAGGTGGTCATCAAAATCGGACGCAGACGCACATGAGCCGCTTCAAGTAGTGCGGCATTGCGTTCCATACCTTCTTTGCGCGCTTGATTTGCAAAATCAACCAGCAAGATTGCGTTCTTGGTGACCAAGCCCATCAGCATCACAAAGCCAATGATAGAAAATAAATTTAAGGTTGAACGGAAAAACATGAGTGAAAGGAAGACACCAATCAAGGTCAATGGCAGTGCCGACATGATGGCGATCGGTTGCAAGAAGCTGGCGAATTGCGACGCCAAAATCATGTAAATGAAAATAATCGCTAATAACAGTGCTGACAACGCATAACCAAACGATTCCTGCATATTTTTGGTTGCACCGCCCACTTGAAAGCGATAGCCCGGTTGCCAGTTCATTCCTTCTAAAACTTTCTTCACTTCAGCGCTCACTTGACCTGCTGAACGTCCCACCACATTGGCGGATAGTTCCACTTCGCGATTGAGGTCTCGGCGATTAATCTGGTTGGCACCCGATGCCGGTGTGATGCTGGCTACTTGGCGCAATGGCACCATCATCGGTGTGCCGTCACTATTCATTTGTGTACTGGCTAACATGAGGCGCGAAAGATCAGCGATGTTAGTGCGCTCCGAAGGCGCTAAGCGGACAGTCACATCATAAGTTTCATCATCCGGTGCGCGCCAGCCGACCACCGGATCTCCAGCGAGTAATGGACGCAGCGCATTACCAATCTGTGCCACTCCAATACCTAAATCAGCCGCCGCTTCTCTGTGTGGTTCTATCCAGATACTGGGCTTATTCGGTTTTAAATTCGAATCGAGATCTACTACCCCCTGCATCGCAGCCATTTTGGATTTCACTTCATCCGAAATTTTTGCCAATTGTTTTAGATCCGGTCCGAGAATAGACAAACGTAGTTGTTTGTTATCACCACCCACGCCATCAAGTGCTCCTACGTGAGTCACCGTGATGCCGGGAATTTTCAGCAACTGTTCACGCAAAGGCTGATTCAATTGTTTGGTAGTGCGCTGACGTTCACTGCGCGGCACGAGTCGTGCATACACCGTCGCATAATTTTTACCTTGCAAGGTGCCGGTATTAATCGTTGTGTAGAGATCACGCACTTCAGGTAAAGCACGTAATGCCGTTTCGACTTGGCGCGCCTTGCTTTCAGTGAATTCCAGCGAGGATCCCACCGGCGTATAAAAAATCACACCCGTTTCTGAATAATCGGCTTGCGGCACGAATTCACTGCCGATTAATCCCGAGGCAGGTATGCCCAAGCCAGCGAAAAAAGTCACTATCGCCAGCACCAGTGTCGCGACGCGATGCTTGAGTGACCACGTCAAAGCGACTTGGTACTTACGAGAGAACCACTGCACTAATTTATCGAACTGTGCGAGTACGCGGCCGATGGTGTTTGCATACCATCCTTGTCGTGGACCATGTTGTCCATGAACTTCGGGGTCATTCCAGATCGAAGACAACATAGGATCCAGCGTAAATGAAACAAACATCGAGATCAGCACAGCCGCAGCGACCGTAATACCAAACTGATGGAAGAAGCGGCCAATGATGCCGCCCATGAAGCCCACCGGTATAAACACAGCAACAATAGAAAACGTGGTGGCAAGTACAGCCAAACCAATTTCATGGGTACCTTCTAATGCCGCTTCGCGTGGTTGCTTAAAGCGCCCATTCACCTTCATGCCTGCATGGCGCACAATATTTTCACGCACCACAATCGCATCATCAATCAGCAAACCAACACATAATGACAGCGCCATTAGCGTAATCATATTGATGGTGAAGCCAAACATATCCATGAATAAAAACGTGCCTATCAATGAGACAGGTAGCGTTAAGCCAGTGATAACGGTTGAGCGCCATGAATTCAAAAACAAAAATACAATCAAGATGGTAAGTAAAGCACCCTCGATCAAGGTGCGGCGCACATTTTCAACACCAACGCGTATCTGCCGAGATCCATCTTTGATGACTTCAATCTTCACACCTGGATGCAGAGCATCTAACGTGGGCTGCAAATCTTTAATAATCTTTTTCAAGCCATCAGCGACTTCAATCGTGTTTTGTCCTTGTGCTTTAATGATGTCGAGCGCTAAGGTGCGCTGACCATTAAACATCGCCAAACTTTCTTGTTCTTGCTGGCTATCGACCACGCGGGCAATTTGTCCGAGTAAGACAGCATTCCCGCCGCGTTTAACAACGACGATGCGTTCGAAATCTTCCGGGCGTTTCAGGCGGCCTTGCACCTGCACCATTTGCTCATTCGCAATCGCACGTACCGCACCTGCAGGCAACTCTTGATTTTCATTGCGAACGGCATTCAGCACCTGATCCATGCTGATATTCAATGCTTGCATCTCTGCCGGTTTAACGTAAATTTGAATTTCACGTTTGACACCACCAACGAGCGAGATCGATCCCACTCCACGCACATTTTCCAGGCGCTTTTTTACCAGTTGGTCAGCGATTGTGGTGAGCTCGCGCATGGTGTAGCGACTCTTCTGCGCATCATTCATCACCGCGACTGAGAAGATAGGCCGGTCTGCCGGGTCAAAGCGCGTTACGCGAGGCTCTTTCACTTCTTTGCGGAAGGCTGATTTAATCAGTGCGACTTTTTCACGCACATCTTGCGCTGCTTGAGCTGGATCTACCGTCAGCACAAATTCAATGATGACGATGGACTGACCTTCGTAAGAACGTGAAGTTAGACTATTGATACCGTTAATGGTATTTACCGCCTCTTCGACTTTACGCGTGATATCGCTCTCAACGGTTTCAGGTGCAGCGCCGGGATACTCTGTCTGCACCACCACAATAGGAAAAGTCACATCAGGAAACTGATCGACTCGTAAGCGTTGATAGGAGAACAGGCCAAGCACCACAAACGCCACCATCATCATGGTGGCGAGAACGGGGTTACCAATACTGATGCGAGTGAACCACATGGATCCGAACCTTTTATTTACTAGGGGCGTTGATGCGCACGTGGGTACCGGGCTGTAGGCTACCCATATCGGTACGAATAACTTGAGTACCAAAATCGATGCCAGATAAAACTTCAGTCATGTAGTCGTCGCCACTACGACCGCTCATACCAACGGTGACTGCTTTGCGGGCTAAGGCATCGGCTTCAATCACATACACGTAGGTGCCGTTACCGTCTTTGCGTATCGCATTCTGCGGTAGCGCTAATACACCAGTTTTAGTTTTAAGTATGAGTTGCGCCTCAGCGAACATACCAGAGCGTAGTTGGTTTTGCGGATTGGCGATTTGTACATATGCCAATACCGAGCGCGAACCCGATTGTGTCGCCGGATTAATGCGTACGACCTTACCTTCTATCGTTTGTGGTAAACCTTCGATGCGCAGTGTGACTCGTTGACCGATAGCGACATTAACAATGTCATTGGTTGGAACAGCCGCTTCCAATTCCATTTTTTGTAGATTAACGATATCGAGCAATTTATTATCAGCCGAAACTTTTTCACCTGCTTGCACATAGCGCATCGCGACCACGCCAGAAATAGGCGATCGTATTACCGTGTCGTTGACTAATTTTTGCACCACATCAAGCGCACCTTTGGCAGCTTCAACGTTAGCTTCTGCAGTGGCGTATTGGCTGGCCGAGTTATCGAAGGCATTTTTAGAGATGAAGCCTTTTTCAACTAGGGTGCGATTGTTATCGCGATTTTTAGTTGCTATATCTAGTTGAGCACGCGCAGCATTCAGCGTGCCGCGTGCCTGATCAACGCGCGCCTGGAATTCAGTGACATCCATTCTTGCTACGATTTGTCCGGCGCGAACTGTATCGCCTTCGCGTACAGAAATCTCGCGTACTTCCGCAGCGACACGCGCTTTGACGCTGGATATATCAACCGCGCGTAGCCCTCCCGAGAGCGAGAGCGTTTGTTGAATGTCCAGTGGCTTGGCTGTAAAAATTTCTGAAGGTAAGAACTCCAAGGTAGGCGCAGCCACTGTAGATGGGACGGCGACGGGTGCAGGTTTGACGGTTGACTTTTGTTTTAGTGCCCAAGTCACTCCACCCGCGATGATGATCACCAAGATCACTATAAAAATAATTCGATGTCGCATGCGTTTAGACATTTTCAATTCAGCGATTGAGTAACAGGAGCTGAGTCAGCCGTTGATTGCAGGCCGTTCAATAACAAATCAAGAAAACAATCCAGATAATCCGGTGCGGAAATGGGTTCTAAGCGACAAGAGTGAAAGGAATGCTTCCACATCATCAGCATCATGACCGGCGCCACAATGACCAGATTGGCGTTAACGGTATCGATAGGCCTGAATTCACCGCGCGCAATGCCGCGTTCCAACAGGCCAATAATTAATGCATTACTGCGTTGAATGACTTCTTCGTGATAAAAGCGCGCCACGTCGGGAAAATTACCTGACTCCGCCAGCATTAATTTTGAAATGCCTGAGAGCTTGGTTTCGCCCACATGCTCCCACCAGCGCAAAATAAATCCGCGTAATAAATCGCGACTTTTCCCTGTGTAGTGGCTTACATATTCTTCCGCCTCAGCGAGTGCGGACACTATATTGGCGCGTACTACGTCTTTAAATAATTCTTCTTTGTTTTCGAAATAAAGGTATAGCGTGCCTTTTGACACACCAGCGCGCGCTGCTACGTCATCCAATCGGGTAGCGGCGTAACCACGCTCAACGAACAGGTCTAGCGCTGCAGCCAGCAATTCCTGAGGACGCGCGTCTTTGCGTCGTTCCCAGCGGGGTTTAGTTTTGATTTCGGCGAGAGGCATGGTAGGGAGTTGAATTACTAACCGGTCGGTCAGTAATATAGATTCCGCAACATAAGTTAGTCAAGCTAAGCCTTACGATTAACGAATTAGTAATCTGATAGACGAATAAAGGAGAATGAAGGAACCGACCAAATTAATGGGTTACGGAGTCTTGTCAGTTAGTTATTTAAACCAAGAACCTATCCGTCCATTACGAGGCCAATCATGAGTCGTCCCCCGATTAGCATAGAAAATTCCAGTAATAACCTAGGACTTAATCAACAAGCTACGGATCCCCAGCCTGAGAAGGATGCTAAGGCTACCGACCAAGCCGCAAAATCGTCCCCCCCTAAATTGAATCAAAACCCGGAAGCAACACAGCCGCAGCCTTCTGGCGATACGGGGTTTTCAAAAGAGGATTGGAAAAAACACGGACAAGGCTCGGATGAGCAGCCCGCAAAGAATCAAGAGCAACCCAAAGAAAAATCATCGCAGGGCGATGAACAAAAATCCTCAGGTAAACCAGCGGACACGGCGCCCAAGGGCAAAGCCGCTTCCAGCAACCGTAAAGTAATCATTCCATCACTGAAACTGGGCGGTTCTTCTGGTGTCGCACCTGGAACAGCCCGGCTCAAAAGCCGTGCGCCGGTAAGTCCAGATGCCAACGGCGGTCTCAGCTCGCACCGGGCGATGTCACCACGCTCAGGTGGGGCAACTCAGGAAAATTCTAGTAGCAGCGCAACAACCACGGCAGACAATACGCAAGGCCAAGCACCATCGTCTGCACCACCGGCTCGATCATTGCCTTCTACTCCTCAGAAGCCTAGCTCTCAGTCGTCGCCGGTTTCAACCAGCAACGTACCTGTGAGTGCACGTAATGCTGCATCGACATCGAATAATGCTAAAGGCTTTCCAGCTTCAAAATTAACGACACGTTCTAAGAGTATTCTCGATTCCGCGCTAGTCAACGGCAAGATTGACCCAGCCGACTTAGGGTATTTACTGGTGGAAGTTCAGACGGGTGGCTTTAAACAAAATTTATCTGCATTTGATCAAGGCACGCCATTTATGCGAGCAGGATTGAAGGTCGTGGATTTCAAAGCTGGTAATGGCAAGACCTACGATTCCATTAATCTCATCGAAAAATTTCTTGAGCCAATGGCCGAGCAAGCATTCAGCACACCAGAATGTGATGAATTACGAAAAACCATAGAGCGAAATTATCTGTCAGTTAGCTCAGTGATGGAATCGGCTTCCAGGGGGATGCGCCCTAAAGAAATGCAGGAGTCTGAAAAAATTAAAAACCTCATGGATCCAGTGATACAGCCATTGATCACGTGGGTTTGTGGGGAAAATGAAAATTTGAGTAATTCTCAAATTCCAGACGTCTGGAAATCGCTACTGTTGGGTATAGATGACGCGATCGTTCAATGGGCAAAAAATATTCAGAGCACCGATATGAAACAAATTAAGCACCTGCGGTCCGATGCGCTGGTGGCATTTATATCAACGCGAGGCTTAATGATTATTTGGGGCGAGAAACTACAAACTTTCGGTGAGGCCAAAGGAATTGATCAGGGAAAATTTACCTCGTATGTGAACTCCTATTTTTCACACAGAGCGAATAAATTTATCACCGATATCATGCTGAGCCGAAAAGATTTGGTAAGTGATTCATTCGATGCAAAGATGCGAGGCTACCTCAAAGTATTGGGTGGACGTAAAGATCTTGTCAGTAAAGCGCCAAAAGAAAATGCTTCAGGACGCCGTCAGTTGATGAAATCAAAAACCTTGCAGTCCACAAAAGCGCCACCAGCAAACAGTAGTAATACGGTCAGTGATGAATCTACTACTTTGTCTCCCCGTTTACGCGAAAAAGTAGATATTGAGAAAACTCGAGAGATTAAACAAAAACAAAGTGTGTTTCAGCGGCAAAAATTTTTCAGGGATTTTAGTAAATTAGCGAATTTAGCGAAAATTTCACCTGAGTTTTTTAAGGCGTTTCAAACGCATGTGGTGAAGGAGATGTCAGATAGAGCGTATGAGAAATTTGAGCAAGATCCTGTACAACTTTGTACGAGATACCTAGATAAATTTTATGTGGGTGTCTTGAACAAAGAAAGACAAGCTGCTGAAAAATCTATACGTGTGGCTCTTGCAGCTATTAAGCCGGAAGCTATTAATGTTCTTGCGCCAGCCGCACAGAAAGTTAAGAGTTATGTAAAACCTGATTCGGAAGCTGCCCTTAGTCCGCGAAGTAAAAATCCCACTGAAAAAATCACAGAAATTCAATCACTGTTACAGAAGAATGAAATTTCTGAAGATAGAAGAAAGCAGTTTTTTGGTAATTTCATTTTCTATACAGGGATCTATGAACTGTCAGAAGATTTTCTTAAATCATTTGGAAACCATATTTTAGAATTGAGTACGGCAGACTATGTGAAATTCGAAACAACTCCAATTGCTTTTTGTCTTGCTTATGTCGATACATTTTATTCAAGCCACGTTACGACAACAACAAGGGCAGATCGAGATAGAGCCGCTCTTAAAAAAAATGAATTCGTTTCTTATCTAAAGAATACAAACCCGGAGAGCTTGGAAGCTCTACGAAATAGTATGGCAGCATCACCTCGAATAAATTTAGAATTGCCGAATAATCCGATTGAGAAAGAGGAGAAGCAAGTTATTGCCGCTCCCCTATCAACAGCAAGCATGCAGCCATTGCAAGACAGTCGCACACCCCCAGTTACTAGCGTTGGTTTGAATCCAGGTGCTAAGGATGTTAAATCTGAAAAAACTGAATCCAGTTCTGCAACGGATATCGGCAAAGAATCAGATAGTGATGCAGATGACGCAGCTTCAGAAAAACCGGAAGAGGGTTAATGATGAAACGCATTTAATCGATCAACTCTGCCAGTCCCTGCCCGCACTTTCTAGGAGAGTTTGCGGGTTTTTTATGTAGTCCGGCCAACTTTAAGATGCAACCAGACCATTCCAAGTAAAATCGCCGTAATTTCATTGAATGGCGGTAGACATGAGCTGGTTTAAACGGTACTGGATCTGGTTGGCATTGCTCTTGACCCTGGCAGTGGCTGGTGCTGGGTATCTGTTCTGGTGGAAGAAATCTGATGTGCCCCAGTATCGAACGGCGACCATAGAAAAAGGTCGATTGGTTGCGAGTGTTGCTGCCACGGGCACTTTGCAGCCGGTTATTTCTGTCCAGGTGGGCTCACAGGTATCGGGGCAGTTGAAAGAGGTGCTAGTTGATTTCAATAGCTTGGTTAAGAAAAATCAATTAATCGCTCGCATCGATCCAGAAAGTTTTGAATACCGTGTCAGACAAGCGCAAGCTGATGTGGATGCGGCACGTGCTCAAGTGGCGACTCAGCAGGCCAATATTGCCGCTCAGCGTGCCTTCCAATCGCAAATCGAAGTCAGTTTGGCGGATGCGCGCCGTGACTTTGAACGTAAAGAACAGTTGGCAGAAAAAAAATTCATATCTATTGCCGAAGTCGATAAGGCGCGTGCCACCATGAATTCTCTGGCGGAGCAAGTCAAGTCGGCGCAAGCGCAGGTTGAAGTCGCGCGCGCAAATGCAGGTAGTGCGGCTGCAGTCGTTAAGCAGCGCGATGCCGTATTAGCCCAAGCGCGTGTTGATCTCGAGCGCACGGCGATACGCTCACCTGTCGATGGTATTGTCATTAAGCGTAGTGTTGATAAAGGTCAGACCGTCGCAGCTAGCTTACAAGCACCCGAATTATTTATCATCGCTGAAAATCTCACTGATTTGCGTGTCGATACATCGATCGATGAATCGGAAGTAGGCAAGATTCAGCTAGGACAAAAAGCGACATTTACTGTGGATGCTTTTCCTGGACGCACTTTCGAAGGTCAAGTCAATCAGATACGTAAATCGGCGCAAGTGGTATCGAATGTCGTGACTTATTTAGTAGCGATCTCTACGCAAAATTCAGATTTAAAACTGTTGCCTGGCATGACAGCCAATGTGCGTGTGGTGACCTCAGTGCAGGACGATGTGCTTAAAGTGCCGAATGCCGCTTTACGTTTTCGTCCGCCACAAAAATCGGATGAAAAATCAGATAAAAATCCTGAGCGTAGTAAGTCGGGTCAGAAAGAAGGTTCTGCAAATGGATCGGGGCGCTCTAAGCGCGAGCTAGGTGTCGTTAAGCTGTATCGCGTTGAAAATAACGAGCTCAAAGTGATGACGGTTAAAACAGGCGCCAGCGACGGGCAGATGACAGAGGTCACTGGCGAAGGTGTCGCTGAAGGAGTGGAGGTCGTTACCGGTGTTAAAGGTGGTGATAGCGGTCGTGGTCGATCGTCATCCTCAGGTATGGGGAATGCTCCGCGTGTTTTTTAATGATGTAAGGTTGATGGCATGACGTCCCTGATCGCCGTGCGCGGCATGTCGAAGTCCTACACCATGGGGCCTACCACTGTAATGGCATTGGATGCGGTGTCACTCGATATCGCTGAAGGCGAGTTCGTCGCCATTATGGGCGCTTCGGGTTCTGGCAAATCGACGTTTATGAATTTACTAGGCTGTCTTGATACACCGAGTGCCGGTGAATATCGCTTAGCCGGTGAAAAGGTTTCAGATTTAACGACCGATCAACTCGCTACGATACGCAATCGTCGAATTGGTTTTGTTTTTCAGCAGTTCAATTTACTGCCACGTACCAGCGCTCTGGAAAACGTTGAGCTACCCTTATTGTATGCATCCATACCCTCGGCTGAACGTCGCTCGCTGGCAATGGCGCGATTGACCGAAGTGGGATTGGGAACCAGAACGGATCATCAACCTTCTCAATTGTCCGGCGGTCAGCAGCAGCGCGTTGCGATTGCGCGAGCCTTGGTAAATAATCCTTCGCTGATTTTGGCGGATGAGCCAACGGGTGCGTTAGATTCGCGCACCAGTATCGAGATCATGGCTTTGCTACAAAAATTAAATGCTCAGCGCATGACTATTGTGATGGTGACGCATGAGACGGATATCGCCGCGTTTGCCTCGCGCATTGTGACCTTCCGCGATGGAAAAATAATTTCAGATGTAAAAAATACTCCGGCAAATGCGCAAACTCAATTAAGTACATCAATGGCGGAGGTGCAATGAATCTATTAGCCACTTTACGCGTTGCGATGAATGCTCTGCGGGTCAATATGCTGCGATCAGTGTTAACGATGTTGGGCATCATTATTGGTGTGGCAGCGGTGATTACCATGTTGGCAGTGGGTGCGGGTGCTGAGCTACGCATACAAGAGCAAATAAAAAGCTTGGGATCGAATCTCATGATCATCACGGCCGGTGCGCGTACAGCGAATGGTGTGCGTATCGGTACGGGTGCGACGCCTGACTTAACCGAAGATGATGCCGTTGCAATTGCGCGTGAAGTCAGTGAAGTTGAAGCCGTAGCGCCAACCTATCGCGGTAGTGCGCAGGTAGTGAATGGAAATGCCAACTGGGCGACACAAGTGTTTGGTATCACGCCGGATTATTTTGTGGTGCGCAACTGGAGTTTGGAAGCAGGCCGTATGTTTGAACCTGCTGAACTAGCAGGTGCGGGTAAGGTGGCATTGATAGGCCAGACCGTGGCGCGTGAATTATTTGGTGATAACGATCCTATGGATCAAACCATACGCATAAAAAATGTGCCGGTGACTATCGTAGGTGTACTTTCACGCAAAGGTCAGAACATGACCGGTAATGATCAAGATGACGTGATCATGGTGCCCCTTTCGACGGCGCGTAACCGCATTATTGGTGTTGACCCAGGTAAGCAACGTCAGGTGGGCATGATTCAGCTAAAGGTGTTTGACGGCGAAAGCATGAGCGAAGCTGAAGATAAAATTCGTGCTTTGTTACGACAGCGCATGCGTACTACCGAAGGTCAGCCCGATCCAATTACCTTGCGTAATATGACGGAGATGCTGCAAGCCCAAGAAGAATCATCGCGCGTGATGGCTATGCTGTTAGCTGCTGTGGCTTCCGTATCGCTGATCGTGGGCGGTATCGGCATCATGAATATTATGTTGGTGTCAGTGACTGAGCGAACGCGCGAGATTGGTTTGCGTCTTGCAGTAGGCGCAAGAAGTCGCGACATACTCACGCAGTTTTTAGTTGAAGCAGTCACCTTATCGGTGTTTGGTGGATTGATAGGAATTGCTTTAGGTGTTGGAGGATCGTGGTTAATCGCCGAAATTGCCGGTTGGCAAACGCAATTGTCGACCGCGTCGATTATTCTTGCGGTAAGTTTTTCGGCGGTAGTTGGAATATTTTTCGGTTTTTATCCTGCACGTAAAGCGGCAAGTCTGTTACCGATACAAGCATTACGTTATGAGTGATGAATCGGCATCACTATTTTTTCATGATGAGCATAGTAAGCTCGCCGCAGTTTGAATGTTAGGCTTTCACACCATGGATACAGTACTCCTCATTAAAGTCATCATCATGGGTATCGTCGAAGGTCTGACGGAATTTTTACCCATCTCATCGACTGGCCATCTCATCCTCGCAGGCAGTCTACTAAATTTTACCGGCGAAAAAGTAAAGGTCTTTGAGATAGTGATTCAAGCAGGCGCCATGCTTGCTGTTTGTTGGGAATACCGTCGTCGCATTATTGATGTGATTCGAAATTTTTCATCCGATGCCGCAGCACGACGTTTTGTAGCCAATCTTTTAGTCGCATTTCTGCCAGCAGTGGTGTTAGGTTTATTGTTTGGAAAAATGATTAAGGCGCACTTATTCGCACCGGTACCTGTGGCATTAGCGTTTATCGTCGGTGCATTCATCATACTGATTGTGGAAAGACGTAATCGTCTTAACGAAGACAGTTTGCGTATTCATTCAGTCGATGAGATGACGATGCTAGATGCATTCAAGGTGGGCTGCGCGCAATGCTTTGCTTTGATACCTGGCACTAGCCGTTCCGGTGCCAGCATTATTGGCGCGATGGCGTTTGGTTTATCGCGCCAAGCAGCGACTGAGTTTTCATTTTTTCTAGCGATCCCCACACTCTTTGGTGCGACGATTTATTCGTTGTATAAAGAGCGCGCCTTACTTTCGGTGGCTGACTTGCCTATGTTTGGTGTAGGCGCCTTAGCAGCATTTATCTCAGCCTTCTTTTGCGTGCGCTGGTTGCTGCGCTACATCAGTTCGCATGATTTTACGATTTTTGTTTGGTATCGAATCGTGTTTGGCGTACTAATACTAATTTCAGCGGCGACCGGTTGGGTAGTTTGGGCGGAATAAACGACGCGGCTTAATTTTTAAGCCGTTCGCGTAAAAACCAAGTCCCAAACGCCGTGCCCTAATTTCAATCCACGATTTTCAAACTTAGTGGTGGGGCGGTAATCAGGGCGTGCTGCGTAGGAATCAGCAGTATTTTTCAATGTGGGTTCAGCGCTCAACACATCTAACATTTGTTCAGCATAGTCTTGCCAATCGGTGGCGCAATGCAAATAGCCGCCTATCATTAAACGCGATGTCAGCAGCTCTACAAACGGGCCTTGAATCAATCGACGTTTGTTGTGGCGCGCTTTATGCCAAGGGTCAGGAAAAAACACATGAATGCCCGCTAATGAATTCGGCGCGATCATATCGCGCACGACTTCAACGGCATCATGTTGAATCAATCGCAGATTAGTGAGCGATTGTTCACCGATCAACTTCAATAAACTGCCGATGCCCGGTGTGTGTACTTCGATACCCAGAAAATTTTTATCAGACAAATGTCCAGCAATGAATGCGGTCGTCTCGCCCATGCCGGTACCTATTTCTAGGATCGTTGGCGCAGGTCGCTGAAATACAGTATCAAATGCTAAAGCTGATTTTTGAAACGGCAGGCAGTAAGTGGGCCCCAGTGAGTCTATGGCGCGCGCCTGTGCTGCAGATAAACGCCCAGCGCGAGTAACAAAGCTGCGTATACGCCGCTCATTGGGGTCGTACAACATTTGCCTATCAGTTTCGGAAGCGGTGTTTTCAGGCATGAATAACGAAAATAAAGGTAGTACAAAAAATACGGCTAAACACAGAGCGCAAAAATGAAATTAAGCGTAGCGACTTTAAGCGATTATTTTTCTTCCCAGTCACTGCACGCCATTTTCCACAGTGGTAGAGTAAATTCGTCAAACTGATCAATTAGCCAGCTGTCAGGAATGGTCATCTCCTTAACCCGCTCACCGGTTGCCATAGGGCCTGCATACCACGCATAGGAAACTTCGCGCATGGCGCGGGATGGGCAATCAAACTCGGTACGAATTTTTTGTGAGGTGAGTGGCTTACCGTTCATTTTTCGTAACGAAGGTGCCTTGTGCTCAAAGATTCGCCACATTTCTACCAGCCCGAGATTGCGCTCTATGCTATCTACATCCACATATTGCGTCACACCCGTTTTGGTTGATTGCGTAATGATGACCCAGTTGTCAGCATGGGCAAATGTCGTTAGCAATAGCAAGGCAATCGTTACACTAATTTTTTTCACTGCATCCCCTTTATTTTTGCAAACCAGCCGAGGGTTGTATCAGAAGTACTAAGCACCACAGTGTAAAACCCATCAGCACCAACACTAGCTGACCGATAGCTAAGTACAGCACCGAATCACTCAGCATGGGGGCAAGCAATCCAGCCACAACCGCTGACAGCATCGTCATAGTAAATGATTGACACGAAGCTACGGTGCCACGAATCGCTGGAAATAAATCGAGTATCAGCAGCGTTAACCCTGGCGCAGCCATCGACATACCGATTGTATACAGAAATAGCGGTGCGACTGTCCAGGGCACGGCCGCAGGGAAAAATGCATGGTAGCCGACGTTGAACAAGCAAGCCACCATCAAAAAAACAAAGCCAATTAAAATTTGTCGTTGCGTTGAAATGCGACCTGCCAGGCGATTGGCTGCTAATGCGCCCAGAAAAATTCCCACAACCGAAGGTACAAACAACCAACTAAACTCGGTAGGTCCTAAGCCGAGATGGCGCGTGATGATGGCCGGTGCCGACGCCACATACAAAAATAAACCTGAAAAATTACAGGCAATCGCTGCTGCTTTAAGTTGAAACATGCGCGAGCTAAAAATTTGCCGATAATTTTCCCACAGCGATTCAGGATGAAAGCGTTGTCGCTGATTGACGGGCAGCGTTTCAGGCAGAGTGCGCCAGCACCACCAGAGCATGACTATTGCAAAGGCGAATAGCAGTAAAAAAAGAGTGCGCCACACTGATACAGCCACTACCCAACCACCGACTATCGGTGCAATCGCGGGTGAGATAGAAAAAATCATCGTCACCAGCGACAACATCTTTGCCGCTTCTGAGCCGCTATATAAATCGCGAATGATGGCGCGACCTATGACCACACCAGCACCAGCCGATACGCCTTGGAGCATACGGAAGACCCAAAAATATTCAATGCTGTGAACGGCAGCGCAACCGATAGAAGCAATCGCATACACCGCCAGCGATAAGAGAATAATGCTGCGCCGACCAAAGGCATCTGACAGCGCGCCGTGCCACAGAATCATTACTGCAAATGCCGCCATATAGGCCGTGAGTGTTTGCTGCACTTGCAGTGCACTGGCCGACAGACTGTGCTCTATCGATGGAAACGCGGGTAAATAGGCATCAACAGAAAAAGGCCCCAGCATAGCTAAGGCCGCTAGCAGCAGAGCTAACTTACCTGAGGAAGGGGCAGTTGAAAGTTGGATACTGCCTGATTCATTCGACATCAGGCAGCATCCAGTGAGTTAGCTGCATTAAATGCCGCCTATGCAAAGATATTTGAGTTCTAGATATTCATCGATGCCGTACTTGGAACCTTCACGACCCAAGCCCGATTGTTTGACGCCACCAAAAGGTCCGACTTCATTTGAGAGAAGGCCGGTGTTGATACCGACCATGCCATATTCCAGTTGCTCGGCCACGCGCCACATGCGGCTAGCATCACGCGAATAAAAATAACTCGCTAAACCATAATCAGTATCGTTGGCTGCAGCGATCACTTCTTTTTCATCATGGAAGCGCACGATGGCTGCGACCGGGCCGAAAGTTTCTTCCTGCATGATTTTCATGTTGGGCGTTACATTCGACAGCACGGTGGGTTGATAAAACAATCCACCTAAGGCATGCACTGCACCGCCAGCCTCTAACTTAGCGCCTTTGCTCAGCGCATCCGTCACATGTTCGGTCACTTTAGCAACAGCTTGTTCATCGATCATGGGGCCTTGTTGAACACCTTCGGTAAATCCATTACCAACAGCTATTTTGGCTGCGCCCACGGCGAGTTTTTTTACGAATTCATCGTACACCTTGTCGTGCACGTAAAAGCGATTAGTACAAACACAGGTTTGACCTGCATTGCGGTATTTAGAAATCAGTGCACCTTCAATCGCGGCATCAATATCAGCATCGTCAAAAACGATGAAAGGTGCATGACCACCTAATTCCAGCGCTAATTTTTTGATGGTTGGCGCACTTTGTGCCATCAGGATGCGGCCCACAGGTGTGGAGCCTGTAAACGAAATGTGTCGTACGACCGGGCTGGAACACAGCACCTTGCCAATCGCAATCGAATTCTCGCTATCGGCTGTTAAGACATTAATCACGCCCGCGGGCAAACCAGCGCGGTGCGCTAATTCTGCGAGTGCGAGTGCTGAAAGAGGCGTTTGTTCTGCAGGTTTAATTACGATAGTGCAGCCAGCCGCCATTGCAGGTGCGATTTTTCGGGTGATCATCGCAATCGGAAAATTCCACGGCGTAATCGCAGCACACACACCGATGGGTTGTTTGAGCGTGATAAGTCGGCGATCCACCGCAGGGCTGGCGAGTACATCACCATTCACGCGCTTAGCTTCTTCCGCAAACCATTCGATAAAGCTCGCGCCGTACATTACCTCGCCTTTGGCTTCCGCCACGGGCTTGCCTTGCTCAGCGGTCATCAGCCGCGCCAGATCATCGGCATTAGCGACGATCAGATCAAACCATTTGCGCATGAGTTGCGAACGTTCTTTACCTGTTTTGGCCGCCCAGGCAGGAAAAGCAGCTTGTGCCGCAGTGATCGCTTGCGCGGCTTCGTTTGCACCTTGATTGGGCACGCTGGTGATGGTGTGGCCATCAGCTGGATTCGTTACATCAAACTGCGTCGCCGCATCTACCCAAACACCATTTAGATAGGCCTGCTTACGTAGGAGGGCGGTGTCGGTGAGTTTGAGTGGGCCGTTTACAACATCCAGCATGGAATTCTCCTGAAGAAAGCAAAACCGAAAGGATAACCCATCGCCTAAATTTGATCACGCTGTCCGATCTTTGGAACTAAGTAGTTAGGAGGGTTACGAATTTTCGTCCTTACCTTTTTCTTATTCTTAAACGGCTATAAAAATGAAACCCACATCAAAACAACCTGAGCAGTTGTCTAAGCTACTTGACCAGCTAGAACACAAGTTAAGCAAAATCGAAGGTAAAAATTCCTCAAATTCCCGCACAGAAAAAACCCAAGAAAAAAATCAGCAAGCCACATCAGGAAGTTCCAACTCAGGAAGTGCGCCGACTACTCCGCGCTTGGCATCAGGAACAAAATCTGCAGAAAAAGCTGGGCTAACGTTTGATGGATCTAAAGTCAACGGAGATCCTCACACAACGCCAATCAAGAGAGCAAAGCTCGTACGGCAAATTCCATTAAAAGCAGAAGTGATGCAACGCCCAAAAAAATCCAGTGATGGAGAAGGATCGAGTTCATCGCACACACCGCGAGCGGTGAGGTTTGCGACTTTAGATGCCGCCACCCCAGTTTCGCATAGAAGTGCCGCACCTACGCCTGCATCTACACCCATGCCTACACCCGCGGCAACGCCGAGAACAGCGGCAGTCGCTAACGAGGATTCCTCAAGTGGTAGTTCTAGTCAAAGCAAAACTAAGAGTCCAAGAACAGCGAAGTTTCGCAAAACGGTCAGCAGAGGTGTTTCTAAAGCAGCCTTAGCTATAGGTAAGTTTGGTAGGGAAATATCGAGCCAAGTTTCGTCGATAAGTACGAGTACGCTTGCGACACCGAAGTCGTCAGGACGAAGTTCTCCTAAAAATAGCTCACCTCAAAAAGAGGATGTGCTCTCTTTTCTAACAATCAAAGAAAAAAATGATATCGCTATAGCGATTAATAAATTTGAGGCAGAGCTTGATGCTGACCTATCTATCGCTCGTAAGAAAACGTTACGTCATGCAAAGCTGATGGAGCTGCTGCCAGATCGCAGCAAGTTGAAAGAACTCAGTGTTTTAGATGTGCTGTTAGTCGATGTTGAAAAGCGTTACTCAGTCGCCTTGATAGATAAAGAAATTGATCTAGGAGATCCGCAGTTTTTAGATTTTGTTAACGCCGCAGCTGATGCTGCTTTCATCAAAACATGGAATAAAGATAGTTCAGATGTCGCTTCAGATCTTAGGAGGCATTTGGGGGCGGTAAAGCCGACATTTGCACGCGACTTTAAGAATTCAAGTTATGAAATAAAAAATTCGGATGGATCGCTAAAAAAAATCGACTCGATCGAACAATTTATAGAGTTTATTGGCTCCGAAAATGAAACTAATCTTCCTATGGTTGTGAGCAATATAGCCTCTCAAAATTTAAGTAATTTTCTTAAGAATGTACTTTTTTTTCGAGAAAACAAGGAAAAAATATCACAATCAATACTACGTTTAGATGATGGTGCTCCCATCATGCCGCTAGCAGTAGCTAAGGCCAAATATACATTGAGCAAAAATTCTGACGGAAAGATTTATATTGACTACGAATGGAACGCCTCACAGGAAATCAATGGTGAAAAAGAAATGCGAGTGAAAAAAATGACTGGAGATCAGTCTCAATCATTGGTTAAAGATGCAACGCTTAACATCAAAGTCAAAATAGAAATTAATCCCGATGGTCGGTGGTATATCAACAATCCGCATGTCGTTGCTGAGAATTGGAATAATGTAGTCAGCTAACAGGTTTCGATGATTAGGCGGATGTTTTACGGTTCGACCCCGCTACCATCTCAAATCGAAACAATCTGCATTCAATAGCGCCGTTGTAAAACGGCGTTTTTTTTGATTCTTTCAAACGCAGCATACGTGGCAGATTGAGATCGGCAGTGAACAGGCAGGCGGTCCAGCCGGCAAAACGTGATTTGAGTGTAGTACCGAAGGCGCTAAAAAATGCGGCGGCTAGTTCATCCGGTTCTTGCGCGCGATCTCCGCGCACACCGATACGTTCGCCATACGGAGGATTGGCAATCAAAATCCCGGCTTGCTCGGTAGGCGCTTTAATTTCTTGTGCTTCGATTTGTTTGAGCGGTACATCAAAAGCGATTCCTGCTCTCACCAGATTATTGCGGGTCATGACGATTGCGTCGCCAGAAATATCGCTGCCAAAAATCAAGGCGTCGCTTACAACGTTGGGTGATGCCACTTCAGCTTTAATCGCTTGCCATTCGGCTTCATTAAAGTTGATAAATTTTTCAAACGCAAAAGATCGATTGATGCCCGGAGGTATACCCGCCACCATTTGCGCAGCTTCGACTAATAACGTACCTGAGCCGCACATAGGATCGAGCAGCGGCACGCCGGGCTTCCAACCTGCGACACGCAATAAGCCCGCTGATAGATTTTCACGCAAGGGAGCATCGCCGGTTTCTTCGCGCCAGCCACGTTTAAATAAAGGCTCACCTGAGGTATCGAGGTACAGCGTAACGGTGCGCGCATCTAAAAAACCAGAAATACGCATATCAGGTGTTCGAGTGTCTATCGATGGACGCTCGCCTTCACGATCTCGAAAACGATCGCAAATCGCATCTTTAATTTTTAAAGTAATGAATTCCAGACTTTTAACCGGCGATTTGATGG
>CANGJE010000002.1 GCA_947454305.1 Oxalobacteraceae bacterium | reverse complement strand
CACAATCCTGCATACCAGCTATTCCTGTAAGCTGCTCGCTACTTTTCACTGCTGCTGACATTCATGGATCACTCTGCGCCGGCCTCCGATTCACCCTTAGGTAAAAGTACTACCTATGTGAACGAGTACAACCCGCATTTGCTATTTCCTATCGCCCGCGCTGAAAAGCGTGCAGAGTTAGGTATCACTGACTCGCCACCTTTTTTCGGTATGGATGTCTGGACTGCTTACGAAATCTCTTGGCTCAATCTACGCGGCAAACCTCAAGTAGCGATTGCCACCTTACTCGTGCCCGCCGACTCGCCAAATATCGTCGAATCTAAATCGCTCAAGCTCTACCTGAATTCCTTCAATCAATCTCGTATTGCCGGACAAGAGGCATTACTAGAATTGCTCAGCACCGACCTATCTTCTGCCTTTGGCGCCCCGATACAAATTAAGCTCACGCTGAGTGGCGATTTCGCTCAACTAAAAATGGCTGAACTTGATGGCCACCTTATCGATCGTCTGGATATTGAAGTTGATACTTACTCCCCCGACAAAAGCTTGTTACGGTCAGATAAAGCATCGCCCCCCGTGGAAGAAAAGCTGGTGTCGCACTTACTCAAATCGAATTGCCCTGTCACCAATCAACCAGATTGGGCCAGTATTCAGATTCAGTATGTTGGGCCCACCATCGATCAAGAGGGCTTATTAAAATACCTGATTGGATTTCGCTTACACCAAGGCTTTCACGAGCACTGCGTTGAACAAATTTTTATGGATTTGCTGAAAGAATGCGGCCCGTCGAAACTATTGGTGCTGGCTCGTTACACACGGCGTGGTGGGATTGACATCAACCCGTGGCGTAGTAATTTTTCACTTTCAAAAATGCCATCTAATGCCCGAAATGCAAGGCAATAGCAGGGGTTTTAAAAAAAATGTTTTTTGCGATTGCCATACGGTCAAAGCAGGTATAGATTTGTTGGCCCGAGGCAAGAATACAAGTAGTTTTACCGCCCAAGAACCATGAATGACACGCAGGCTTCGAACATCGCCATCTTTACCCTAGTACCATGACCCAACTCAGCCAAATTCTTTCAGAAAAAAATATCGTTCTTGACCTCGAGTGCTCGAGTAAAAAACGAGCCTTTGAGCAAGCCGGACTAATTTTTGAAAACAATTGTGGAATTGCCCGTTCTACCGTTTCAGACAATCTGTTTGCACGCGAACGCTTAGGCTCCACCGGACTAGGGCACGGCGTTGCTGTACCGCACGGAAGAATCCGCGGGCTAAAAGCCCCACTCGCAGCATTTGTACGCTTATCTGAGCCCATCCCTTTCGAATCTCCCGATGGCGAACCCGTCAAACTGTTGATCTTTTTGCTCATTCCAGACAATGTGACGCAACAGCATCTGGAAATTTTGTCGGAAATCGCTGAAATGTTTTCCGATAAAGGATTCAGATCGGAGTTAGCTGAAGATAGCGACGCTCAATCGCTCTATGCAAAACTAGTCAACTGGCATCCCGCCGAGCGAAATGTGGTTTGATTGAGGGCGTGGATGCTGTTTCAATAGCGCCCTCGCCTCCATCAAATTGATCGCACCTGAACCGAACACCGGCGCCGCTCTTCTATGCCTCTGACTAATCCACTGTCTATACAAGAACTCTTCGATGACAACCTCGAGGCATTGAAGCTCAGCTGGCTAGGCGGTCAGGCCGGCGCAAATGGCGTGATCGTCGGCGACGCGGTGTCTGCCGCGGATCAAATCGGTCACTTGAATCTGATTCACCCTGGACGCATACAAGTTTTTGGGCATGAAGAAGTCTCGTATCTCGGGCATATTTCTGAACAATCGCGCCTCGCACAAACACGCGAGCTGGTAGCAGGCAAACCGCCCGCACTGATCATGGCGCAGTCACTGCAAGCACCGCCCTTCATCATCTCTGTATGTAATGAACATGGCATTCCTTTGATTGCTACGCCCTTGCCATCGGCACAGGTGATTGATTACCTACGCGTGTATTTGTCGAAAAAACTCGCAACGCGCGTCACCATGCATGGCGTTTTCATGGATGTACTAGGCGTCGGAGTGTTAATTACCGGCGAATCTGGTTTGGGTAAAAGTGAATTAGGGTTGGAGCTGATATCGCGTAATCATGGCCTAGTAGCTGATGATGCTGTGGAGTTTGCCCGCATTGCGCCGAACATGGTGGAAGGCCGCTGCCCGCCACTATTACAAAATCTTTTAGAAGTGCGTGGTTTGGGCTTGTTAGATATTCGCGCCATCTTCGGCGAAACAGCGGTTCGTCGAAAAATGCGATTGAAATTAATCGTTCATCTCGTACGCCGCAAAACACTAGAAGAAAATTACGAACGCCTTCCGCTAGACCAACAAAATGAAGAAGTGCTTGGATTACCGATACGCAAAGTGGTGATTCCGGTCGAAGCAGGTCGAAATATCGCTGTGTTGTTGGAAGCTGCTGTACGCAACACCATACTGCAGCTGCGTGGCATCGATACTCTAGCTAATTTTATGGAGCGCCAACAACGCGCTATGGGTGAGGAATAGATGCGCATTATTCTCCTCACAGGCATTTCCGGCTCGGGCAAATCCGTTGGCTTGAACGCGCTGGAAGATGCGGGGTATTTTTGCGTTGATAATCTGCCGCCCTCTTTGCTGCGCGCGCTCGTAGAAACTCGTCTTAGTGAAGGCGCAGAAAATCTTGCGGTGGCCGTCGATGCCCGCAGTGCCACATCGCTGAGTGAATTACCCGTCGACATTAGCTGGCTGCGCGATCAAGGGCACCACGTTGAAGTGATTTTTCTTACTGCGAAAACTGAATCACTAATTAATCGCTTTTCAGAAACTCGCCGTAGTCATCCACTGTCGCACCGCATTGCACCGGACGCGCAACCCTCGGATATTCCGACCCTAGTGGAATGCATTTGGCAAGAGCGCGAAATGCTCTCAGCCATTGAGGGTCTGGGCCATTTGATCGACACCTCGGGCCTCTCTGCCAATCAATTGCGCGCCTGGATTAAAGAACTAGTGCAAAAAGATAGCCAGCAATTGTCACTCTTGTTTGAGTCATTTGCCTTCAAGTTTGGTGTGCCACTTGATGCTGATTTAGTCTTTGATGTGCGCGTTGTCCCGAATCCTTTTTATGACAAAACGCTGCGCCCCATGACAGGCAAAGATCAGCCGGTTGTTGATTTTCTTAAAGCGCAACCAGACGCAGTCAATCTACTCTCAGATATTCGACACTTTATTGAACGCTGGTTGCCGGCTTATCAGCGCGATAACCGCAGCTATCTGACCGTTGCGATTGGTTGTACCGGTGGCCAACATCGATCGGTGTTTATGGTTGAACAATTGGCTCAACATTTTAAAAATCAGGCGCGCGTATTGATTCGCCACCGCGAACTTTCTCATGACAATGAACGCAACTGACTGGCTACCGCTGTTCCCACTTCGCACTGTGCTTTTCCCCGGTGGCGTACTACCTTTGCGCGTGTTCGAAACGCGTTATGTCGATATGGTGCGCGAACGCATGAAAGCAAATGCGCCGTTCGGTGTGGTCGCGATACGCTCTGGCGTGGAAGTCGGCAAAGCGGCGGAGCCATGCGTTGTCGGCACCTTAGCGCACATCATGGAATGGGATATGCCCGAACTGGGCGTACTACTTTTAGAGACCCGCGGCGGAGAACGTTTTAAGGTGCTAGAAACGCGCGTACAAGCAAATCAACTGACAGAAGCAAAAATTGAGATGCTCGCAAGTAGCACTGACATCTTTTGCGATGATGCTCTACCGGTTTGCGGCGACGTACTTGAAACGGTGATCAATGATTTTATGGATCAATCAAGTGCACAAGCGGATCAAAATTTCGTCAATCCTTTTCCAGAGCCGCATCAATTGAATTCGCCCAGCTGGGTCGCCAATCGCTGGAGCGAAATGCTACCAATCACGATTGAAGAAAAACAAGCACTGCTTGAAATTCAAGATGATGGCGCGCGCCTGTTGAAAATAGAACAGTACCTGCGAGAAAACAGAATTATTTAACTGTCGATTAGCCTTGAACTATCAATCGACTAATAATTTTTTGATGGGGGCTGGCAGCGCTGCTTGCTTAAGCTTCGCTACAGGTAACCACTGATAATTAGCTTGCGCGGCCATCATAAACACACGTTTCATCTTGACTCGTAGTGGCGCAACGGTGAGTTTGTAATGCGAAAATGCATGAGTGAATTCCGGCATGACGCTGATCGCTTCAACGTCTCCAAACTCAGCTAACTCAGTATGCAAGGCTTCTTTACTGACGGGCCTTTCACTCGCCGCCATTAGCCGACTCACTTCAGGTAAGGACAGTAGACCTCCCCAAATACCTGTGGGTGGACGCTGCTCGAGCAAAATATGTTGGTCATGCTCAATGACGAGCATGACAGTGAATTTTTCAGGAACGGCTTTCTTGGGCTTACGCATAGGCAGCTCATTAACGCGCTGGGTGTTGTGCGCAATACAGCGTGATGCGAACGGACATTCATGACAACGAGGTCGACTACGCGTGCACAGCGTTGCACCTAAATCCATCAGTCCTTGCGTGTAGGCTTCAATGGATTGCTCTGGCAGCAGCGTAATCGCCAGTTGCCACAATTGTTTTTCTACGGACGTCGCGCCAGGAAAACCTTCAACACCAAACGCCCGACAAAACACGCGTTTTACATTGCCGTCCAAAATGGCAGCGCGCGTACCGTAAGCAAATGCTGTGATGGCTGCAGCGGTTGATGGCCCTATGCCGGGCAAGTCGCTCAATAGCTCCACATCGGCTGGAAATTGACCGCCGTAGTCTGCAACGATGCGCTGTGCACAACGATGTAAATTGCGTGCTCGTGTGTAGTAACCCAATCCACTCCAGTGCGCCATCACATCGTCGACAGGCGCCTCAGCCAGAGAAAAAATGGTTGGGAATCGTTGCAGAAATCGCTGGTAGTAAGGAATGACTGTCGCTACCTGCGTTTGCTGCAACATGATTTCAGATAACCAGATGCGATAGGCGTCACGCGTCTTCTGCCAAGGCAATTGATGTCGACCATACTGCTGTTGCCACTGAATGAGCGTAGCAGAAAACGTGGGGTCGATAGTGACATCGAGCTGATCAGTAACGATGCGCTTCATCGCTGACAACGCCCACAATAAAAGGTAGAACGCTGACCTTGTACGCTGCGCTTGATCGGCGTTTTGCACACTCTGCAAGCCTCACCCTCGCGGTCATACACAAAATAGGTTTGCTGGAAATACCCTGACTGACCATCGGCACCGATGAAATCGCGCAAGCTACTGCCACCTTGTTCAATCGCTGCAGCTAACACGCGTTGAATTTCAATCGCCAACGCCTGATAGCGTGATGCAGAAATTCGCCTCGCCGCTGTATTCGGATGTATACGCGCATGAAACAAGCTCTCGCACGCATAAATATTTCCCACCCCAACGACAATATCGCCCGCCAATAAAACCTGCTTGATAGCCGCACTGCGCTGACGACTTTCGCGATGCAGTCTTAAACCCAGATCCTCACACGCTAAAGGCTCGACACCTAAATGACGTAACAAGGTATGTTGTTCGACATCGCCGTCTTCGTTGGAATGCCACAGCACTGCACCAAACCGACGTGGATCAGTTAAACGCAAACGCGTCTCACCCATCACGACATCAACATGATCGTGTTTTTGCGGCGGATGCGATCCGGACAACACGCGTAAATGCCCCGACATACCCAGATGAATGATTAGGGTACCGTGCTCAAAATTTAACAGTAGATATTTTCCGCGCCGCCCAGTCGACAGCACGCGGCGCTGCTTCAAAAGCTCAGTCAAACCGGAGGGAAAAGGCCAGCGCAAGCCCTCGCGCCGAAGAATCACCTCGGTCACCTGACGATCTTCGACATGCGGAGCGATACCACGACGGGTGACTTCAACTTCAGGCAGTTCTGGCATCGGAAACGGTGAGAGGGTGGTTTTTAAAGTATGGGCCTGCGATCATTACGGCTTTCGTCGTAAAATCATCCGCGGCCAAAACAACGCGTAACCCATGCGTCGGCTTATTTAGGCGTCACGACAGGATAATCTTTTGAAACATTTTTCAGCCATTCTAACGCTCTCGGCATTGCTTGCGACGGCATCCCCATTATTCGCCGCCGATAGTACGACTACTGACGAGCCTGTGGATGTCTTGCCTTCTGTGGGCAGGACCGAAGAGTTGGTGTTTCGTTATCTGTCCGCTGAAATCTCTTACCAACGCGGTAATGCGTTTGCGGGTTACGCCAATATGCTGTCGATCGCACGCAGCACGGGCGATGCGCGCCTGGCGCGTCGCGCTACGGAAATGGCCATCGCCGGGGCATTACCGGCTGAGGCGATGAAAGCTGCACGTATCTGGCATGAACTCGCCCCCAATGCAGACGATGCCGCGCAAGTGTTGTTAGGACTTCAGGTGTCTAACAATCGCTCGGATGACGCTAAGGCTTCGCTAGCTAAACAACTCGCCAGTAGCTCGGCTGCGATGCTACCTATGGCTATCGGTAACGTGCAACGATTGCTAGCGCGTATGCCTGACCGTGTTCGCGCCAGCGCGATGATGAAGGAATTACTTGAGCCGTATCGCGATTTAATTGAGGCGCGCATAGCGCTGATTCAAATGGCAATGGTGAGCGGCGATCGCACTGCTGCGATTAAAGAATCGCGTGAAGCGATTAGTAAATTCCCCAATTCTGAAATTGCTGTATTGATGCATGCTCAGCTGCTTGAGAACAAAGCAGATGGACTAAAACTACTCGCTGACTTTTTGAAAAAAAATCCCAAATCACGCGAAGTACGCCTGACCTATGCCCGCATGCTGTTTGAGCAATCTAAAGTAGCTGAAGCCAAAAAAGAATTTCGACTATTGCTGCAACAATCGCCTAACGATCAAACCTCGCTTTATGCTCTTGGTTTGTTGATGGCACAAACCAATGAGATCGCGGAAGCTGAAAAATATCTCTCGACCTATATTCAAAATCTGAAAGGTCAACCCGATCGCGAACGCGACGCAAGCCAGGCGCTGATGATACTGGCGCAAATCGCTGAAGATCGTAATGACACATCAGCCGCCATGGCATGGCTAGATATGGTTGCAGCCACGGCGCAAAACGGCGCAACGAATGCAGCGTTAAAGCGCGCTCAACTTCTGGCTAAAAGCGGAAAATTGGATGAGGCTCGCACTCTACTCAATCAAACAGATGTTGAAAATGATGATGAGCGCGTCAAACTCACCATCGGTGAAGCGCAATTATTGCGTGATGCAGATAAATTGCCTGACGCTATACGCTTGATACAAGATGCACTGGAAGCTTATCCGGATCAATTAGATTTGCTCTATGAACTGGGCATGCTTGCTGAAAAAAATCACCAGTTTGACGTCATGGAAACAGCGCTGCGCAAAGTCATGAAGTTGATGCCGGACGGTCAACATGCGTTTAATGCGCTGGGTTATTCGCTAGCCGATCGCAACATACGCTTACCTGAAGCCTATGACTTGATCAAAACGGCTTTATCACTCGCGCCGGAAGACGCCTACATCATGGACAGCATGGGATGGGTTGAATTTCGCATGGGCCGATTGGATAAAGCCGAAGAAATTTTACGCAAGGCGTTTTCTATCAAGGCCGATCCTGAAATTGCCGCCCATCTGGGTGAGGTTCTGTGGGTACGCGGTCGCGAGGAAGAAGCAAAAAAACTCTGGCGCAATGCAGGTGGCCGAGATTCTAAAAACGATACGCTAAAGAGTACGCTGCAGAGGCTGCAGATAAAACTCTAAACACTTGCACGCACACGCTGGATGACTCGACTGCCCACTTGGCTATTTGCACTATTGACGATTACTGCGATGGTCGGATGCAGCAGTCTGCAAACCTTGCCATCGTTGCCATCATTACCGCAAACTGAGCGCAGCTTCCACGACAACATTCTGATTCAGGGACGTTTTTCAGTCGCTTATGAGCAAAGTAACCGACCACAATCGGTGCAGGGTCGCTTTCAATGGCAGCAACAAGGTCAGCGTATCGATATCGATCTGATGTCGCCATTAGGACAAACGATGGCCAAGCTAGCTATCACTCCTAACTCTGCCACTATTCAACAAACTGGCAAAGAAATCAAAGTCGCTGAAAACGTAGCAGAACTCTCTGAACAAACGTTGGGTTGGTCATTACCGGTTGCGGGAATGCGCGATTGGTTGCAAGGATTTAAGCGCGGCACGGCCAATCAACGACAAATAGCTAGACCGAATGAAAACGATCAGTTCGATACCGAGGGTTGGCACATAAACTATGTCAGCTGGCAGAAAAATTCCGTGTCTGTTTTTCCTAAACGTATAGACCTGACTCGCACCTCGCCGCAACTGCATCAGTTAAGTTTGCGCATCATCATCGATCAGTGGGAGCCGAAGTGATGCTAACCACCGCAATTCCTGCGCGTTATTTGCATGATTGCCCGGCGCCAGCCAAGCTGAATCTTTTTCTTCATGTAGTTGGTCGTCGCGAGGATGGATATCACTTACTGCAATCCGTTTTTCAGTTAATTGATTTGCAGGACACACTACATTTTGATCTGCGCAATGACGAACGCATTGTTCGCGTTACCGATCTTGTGGATGTGCCTGAAGCGGATGATCTGGTGATAAGAGCCGCCAAGCTGCTCAAAGCGGCTGCTAATTCTCGCGGACAGTCTGTCTGCGGCGTCGACATTGGAGTGGAAAAGCGCATACCTATGGGCGGCGGGCTGGGTGGCGGCTCATCGGATGCGGCAACCGTCTTGCTCGCTTTGAATCATCTTTGGCAACTTGGCATGTCTCGCGCCGAGTTGATGGATTTGGGAGTACAGCTGGGCGCCGATGTGCCGTTCTTCCTTCTGGGTCAAAATGCCTTCGCTGAAGGCATCGGGGAACAGCTGGTAGCGATGACGCTTCCCTCGGCCTGGTATGTGGTAATTCACCCTGGCGTCGCAGTGCCAACCCCTCGCGTGTTCGGGGCTGCAGAATTGACACGGAACACCAAAGTCGTCAAAATGGCGGACTTTTCTGCGAGCCCCTTGGGCTTCGGGAAAAACGACTTGCAAGCTGTGGTGGTTAACGCTTTCCCAGCCGTCGCAGATGCCCTTAATTGGCTGGCGCACCATGGTGAAGCACGTATGACCGGCTCGGGCGCCTGCGTATTCGCGCGCTTCGAATCTGAGTCTAACGCAGAGGCCACGCTACAACAGCTGCCCGCCCAGTGGCGTGGATGGAAGGTCAGATCGCTAACTGACCATCCGCTGAAACTGCAGTCGTAAGCATCGAATTCGTCTGAGCGGTACGCCGCCGGACAAGCGGTTGTGTAGGGGAATCGCCAAGCTGGTTAAGGCACTGGATTTTGATTCCAGCATTCCAAGGTTCGAATCCTTGTTCCCCTGCCATTTGATTGTGTGCGTTCCAGGACTTCTGGAATGTGACGATAAAAAAAATGTAACTTCACTGATGAAGCCGCCATTGTGGGTATATAGCCCGACCTGGCGGCTTTTCAAACTTTTAACACTCTGTTGTCAGGAAATCCATGGTTCACGAGAACCTGATGGTTTTTACCGGGAACGCTAATCCGGCACTCGCTGAAGGTGTTGCTGCACAGCTTGGCATCCCCTTAGGGAAAGCTGTTGTATCGAGCTTCTCGGACGGTGAAATCATGGTGGAGGTAAATGAAAACGTCCGTGGTAAGGATGTTTTTGTTTTGCAGTCAACATCTGCACCCACCAACGATCACTTGATGGAAGTGATGTTGATGGTTGATGCGCTTAAGCGCGCTTCTGCCGGACGTATCACTGCTGTGTTGCCCTACTTTGGTTATTCGCGACAAGACCGACGTCCGCGCTCAGCGCGCGTTGCGATTTCAGCAAAAGTAGTCGCCAACATGTTGCAAGAAGCTGGCGTTGAACGTGTGCTGATCATGGATCTCCATGCGGATCAAATTCAAGGCTTCTTTGATATTCCTGTCGATAATATCTATGCCTCACCGATATTGTTAACAGATTTGGTGAATAAGCATTACGAAGATTTGCTGGTGGTGTCACCCGATGTAGGTGGTGTAGTACGCGCCAGGGCTTTGGCAAAACGTTTGAATTGCGATCTCGCAATTATCGATAAACGTCGGCCTAAAGCGAATGTATCGGAAGTGATGAATGTGATTGGCGAAGTCGACGGACGCAACTGCGTGATCATGGATGACATGGTTGATACCGCAGGCACGTTGACTAAAGCCGCTGAAGTACTTAAGTCGCGCGGCGCAAAAAAAGTAATCGCCTACTGTACTCATCCGGTTTTATCTGGCTCGGCTATTGAACGAATTGCTAAATCGCCTTTAGATGAGCTCGTCGTCACTGACACCATTCCGCTCAGCAAAGAAGCCAAAGCGCTGTCGAAGATACGGCAACTGTCGTGTGCTTCTTTGTTAGCCGAAACCATACGTCGAATCAGTAAAGGCGATTCAGTTATGTCCCTATTCGCCGAAGACGAAGCAAGCAGTCAAGATTGAAAAAGTATTCGAGGCCCTGCATTTGCAGGACCTCTTTTTAGATCCCCTGGTCGCGGGGGATTTCAACGAAGGGTAATAGCCCGATTTAGGAGTTCTCATGAAAGTTGTTGCATTCCCACGCAAAGAGCAGGGGTCCGGAGCGAGCCGCCGCCTGCGCACTGCTGGTCAAACACCTGGTATCGTTTACGGCGGCACAGCTGCGCCGTTGAATATCGCGCTTGATCACAATGCCTTATTTCACGCACTCAAAAAAGAGGCGTTTCACTCATCCATTCTCGACATGGAAATTGAAGGCAAAGCAGAAAAAGTGTTGTTACGTGATTTCCAGATGCATGCTTATAAGCCACTGGTTTTACATATCGATTTTCAGCGCGTCGATGCAAATCAAAAGATTCACATGAAAGTGCCACTGCACTTCACTAACGCTGAGATTGCACCGGTTGTGAAATTGTCGGGTGGCGTTATCAGCCACGTGCTGAACGAACTCGATATCAGCTGCCTGCCAAAAGATCTGCCCGAGTTTATCGAAGTCGATCTGTCTACCATGCAAGCGGGTGGTTCATTGCACGTATCCGATCTTAAATTGCCTCCTGGTGTGGTTGCTACTCACGCTAAAGAAAAACCAACGATCGCAACGGCAGCTATTCCTCGCGGAGCTAAAGGTGACGACGCTGCTGCTGCAACACCAGCGGACGAAGCCAAGAAATAATGCCTCACTAGTTTTACCAAGCCCGTCCTTGCGACGGGCTTTTTTTTCGATTACGGCTTATTTCGCTGCATCATCCGCGCTTAGGTAATAATTACACCCTCCTTTCTCAAACTGCTACGCGAATCACTCGATGTCTATACGTCTTATTGTCGGCTTGGGTAATCCTGGTAATGAATACGCGCAGACGCGGCATAACGCGGGCTTCTGGTTAGTCGACCAGCTCGCTCGTGGCCAGTTACGTCGCGAAACGCGCTTTGCGGCCTTTGCCTGCAAAACCTCAATTTCAAATCAAGATGTGTGGTTGCTCCAGCCTCAAACGTTTATGAATCGCTCGGGACAATCCGTCGCTGCGTTAGCTAACTTCTACAAAATCACCCCCGAATCGATTTTGGTGGTTCATGATGAACTCGATCTCAATCTCGGCACCGCAAAGCTGAAAAAAGGCGGATCTTCGGGCGGGCACAATGGATTAAAAGATATTGATAGGTCATTGGGTACACGCGACTATTGGAGACTTCGACTGGGTATAGGTCATCCCAGAACTTTAGGACTGCAACAACCCGTGGTCGATTTTGTTTTGCATCGCCCTCGTACTGATGAGCAGCGCTTAATCGACGTCGCCTTGGAAAAAAGTCTGGCCATAATTCCCCTGCTATGTGATGGCCGATTTGAACAAGCCATGCTGGAATTACACACTGAGGCTAATCCAGGACCAGCCACAAAATAAACTCTTTCTGCGCCTAAGCGGCAAGAGTCCATTGCCCATTAACTGAGTAGCGAATCTGCTAGGAAACACCCAATGGATGAAAGCGAAACATTTCGCTAGTAAATGATTCAAACTAGCCCATTGATTTACATGACCCGGCCTCGCACTGCTCGCATAATGCGCCCGCTAGTTAATCCATCCCCCTCTTAAAAACCCGCGGCATCAATAATCGATAAATTGTTCGAAATGCGAACGCAGTATTTCCCTCAGAAAAATATTTCAATCTCGCGACTAAAAAAAACCAAGGGCAAAGCCGCTCCTTTTAAAAAGTTAAAAAATAAGTAATTATTAATTCTAATTTGATAATCTTTGTTTTATACTCCCCAGCGAGGCAAAGGCGCATCTGCCCCGAGTACTTAAACAAGGAAATTATTCGATGGAGAAAATCATGAGCACTTATAAGGAACTTCAAGGCCAGATTGAAAAACTTCAAAAAGAAGCCGAACTAGCTCGCAAAAACGAGCTATCTAATGCGATAGCGGATATCCAGTCAAAAATGCGGGAGTTTAGTATCTCAGCCGAAGACCTCGGACTCGGCATGCGCAAACGCACCATGAAATCCTTGCGTAAACCGGTAGCTCCGAAATACAGAAATAACGACACAGGCGAAACCTGGAGCGGTCGCGGCAAACCTCCTAAATGGATGGCCGGTCGAGACAAAGCGCAATTTCGCATTCAGGCCTGAACTAGTTTTTCTGCCTCGGCCTTAAGCCAAACGACCCAAAACCTTAATCTCCAGCACCATGCAAATTAAAACGCCATCTCATCGAGATGGCGTTTTTTTATGTATTTATTCTGGTGAATTTATTCTGATTTGCTTATTTATGATCCGATGAAGCTGAAAAAGCTCGCAACAAAGAAAGCGCGAGTATGCGTAAATCTAGCCAAATCCCCTGCTGATTCACATAACTTTGAGCATATTCCAGACGTACGGGTAAAATTTTCTCGACGTAGGCTTCTTCTAACTCGTCGCCAGTTAAATTCGCCAATAACTGAGCCTCCTGACGAAAACTCACTGAAGACAAATCAAATAAACCCGGCCTAATAGATAGGACGATTTTACGGATCTCGGTCGGATAACAACCCACATAACGCGGTAATTCTACCCGCGGTCCTACCAAAGAAAAATCACCTCGAATCACATTCAACAGCAATGGCCAACGTGAAATACCCGATCGCCGCAAAATAGCACCCACTCGAGTCACTTCTTCTCCATGACATCCGCCGACAGTTTCCATCGCATCCGGTTCGGCCAAGGCCGTTCTGAACTCCCAAACTTTCACCATACGCCCATGTTTACCAACTCGATGCGAACGCGTGAGCACGGGTGCTGCGGATTCGATTCTCAGTATTAGAATTATCAGAACACAGAATGGCGCGATCAAAACCAGCGCCAACAAACTAAGAACCACATCAAGAAATCGTTTCATTATTTTTCAGTTTATAAGAAGTCTGTAAAACAGCATTCACACAACAATTGTCATCACCTTAGCATTATTCGCCCCAACGGAAATACATAAGCGATCAAGCACTGAGAATGTCGTACGCTCATAACTCCGGAAACCACTCGACCTGAGGCTTGACGCAAGACGTTAAAATAGAGGCCGGGTAGTCGTATCTGTTCGCTGTTTAGCGTAGATATATCCTGATTTATTCTGGAGAAAATTTTGAAAATAGCAATCGCCGGGTGTGGTTATGTGGGCTTATCGATGGCCGTTTTGCTGGCTCAGCATAACGAAGTGGTTGCCTATGACATTAGCACCAGCAAGATAGACGATCTGAATCGCAAGTTATCCCCTATCAAAGATACTGATATTGAACACTATCTCAAAACAAAACCACTCAAGCTGCACGCCACCACCAACAAAAACGATGCGTTCGCCAATGCAGATTTTGTCATCATCGGCACGCCCACCGATTACGACCCACAAACGAATTACTTCAACACGAGTTCCGTAGAGACGGTGATTGAAGAAGTTAAAGCCATCAACCCCGCAGCGTATATCGTCATCAAATCGACGATTCCCGTGGGCTTTACGGCGCGCATGATAGCGAAACACCAGTTTCCAAATATTATCTTTTCACCCGAGTTTCTGCGCGAAGGTCAGGCGCTGCACGATAATCTTCATCCCTCCCGTATTGTTATCGGCTCGCAGGATGAAGCGGGACGCACCTTTGCGCAGTTATTAAAGCAAGCTGCGCTCAAAGAAGATGTCCCGGTACTCTTCATGGGACCCACAGAGGCGGAAGCCGTCAAACTCTTTGCCAATACCTTCCTTGCCATGCGGGTGGCATTTTTTAATGAGCTCGATACGTATGCAGCGAGTCACGGTCTGGATACTCGACCCATCATTGATGGCGTTAGTCTTGATCCGCGTATCGGTAATTATTACAACAATCCTTCATTTGGATACGGTGGCTATTGCCTGCCCAAAGACACCAAACAAATGCTGGCTAATTACAAAGACGTGCCACAAAACCTGATTCATGCCATTGTTGAGTCCAACAGTACTCGCAAAGATTTTGTGGCTGAAAGCATCGTCCGACGCAACCCAAAAACGGTAGGGATTTACCGTTTGACGATGAAAGCGGGATCGGACAACTTCCGCTCCTCCAGCATTCAAGGCATCATGAAGCGCATCAAGGCCAAAGGTATTGAAGTGATCGTGTACGAACCGGCAATTAATGAACCCGAATTCTTTCGCTCCAAAGTTACCCATGACCTCGAGGCATTCAAACGGCAAGCTGATGTTATTGTTGCCAATCGAGTAACTGACGATCTGTCCGATGTGCTTGATAAGGTTTATAGCCGTGATTTATATGGCGGCGACTAAATAGAAGAAGGCATGAGGTCGATAGTACTTTTGCCGTAAACAGACGGGATAACTTTGCAAAATAAGGATTATCTCTAGATAACTGACGCGGGCGACGACTCCGCCGCCCCAACTCATGACCCTAATAATTTCAAAAAAAATAATATTCAGGGTAAAGCTTGCCGATCCCGGGTCGATTAATACAAGGGGCAATGGCGAGACCCAGGGTCCGCTTTGCCAACGTAAGTATTTACGTGCTTGGCAGCAGTAAAAAGTTAGCTCTCGGATAACCGAACCCATCTGGTGGATTGAATGAGCGTTTTTTCGGATTACACCGATGCACAGGTCGCAGCGTTTGGCACGGCTCAAATTGCAGCGCTATCGACCGCACAAATCGCCGCTTTGGGCGCGGATTTGTCACGCCTAACGTCATTGCAACTATCCGCATTGACACCTACCCAGATTAGAGCAATCGCCGATCCTAGCCTGTTAACAGCAAAAAATATCGTCGGTCTTAGCGGGGTCCAACTCGCCACTCTCACAGATAGTCAATTAAGCAAATTAGGCTCCGTGCAAATGAGCGCGCTGAGCTCCAGTCAAATCGTTGGATTTAAGCCAATCCAGATTAGCAAGTTAAGTGCCTCACAACTTGGTGCCATCAAAGATTCGAATATCGTTGGTCTATCCTCAAGTCAAATCGCTGCCATCACTTCCGATCAGGTAAGCGGCTTAACCGCGGCACAACTGGCCAAGCTGACCGCCGATCAAGTGCCTGGGTTCAAAGCAGCTACTCTGGCAAAGCTAACGGCAGCAACGCAAATCCCTTCATTAACATCAACACAACTGGCAGCATTAAAGCCCGAGCAATTATCGGCGCTGACTCCCGATCAAGTCGGCGCTATATCCACATCGGCGATTGTCGGTCTGACCAATGCCCATATATCGGCATTAACTACCGGAGTAAGTGGTCAGCTAGCAGCGCTGACTCCAACGCAGATCGCCAAAATGACGGCTGGTCAAATTGGCGGTTTGACATCCGCGCAAGTCAAAGTAATGACCCCAACTCAGGTAGCGGGGATCGAGGCTGCAGATTTAGCATCCATGACGCCCGCAGCGGTGAGCGCCTTGTCATCTGATCAGCTGACGGCGATGCGATTATTGGTCAGTAAATTTGCAACTAACCAAATAGCTGGGCTAAATCCAGATTCCCTGAAATCACTCGAGCCCTCGTTATTGAGTGAATTCACCTCTGGGCAATTGGCGGCATTAACGCCAGCACAGCTTGCAAAGCTATCCTCTACCCAGCTTGCAAAGCTAAGCACTACAGCTATAACTGGTCTGACTGCATCTCAAATAGCCCAATTGACCACGGATGCAACCGGTCAATTGCCTGGACTAACGACTGCTCAGATCGCCAAAATGTCATCAACCCAGATAGGTGGACTGAGCCCCACACAAATATCTAAGCTATCGTCAGATCAAATCAAAAGCGTGGATCCTGCAGCGCTGGGCAAACTAAGTGACCGTCAGATTGTGGCACTCACAAATCAACAAGTCGGCGCACTAACTACCGCGCAGATAGCGGGCATAACCAGTACTCAAATCAAGGTGCTATCGGGTGATCAATTACGCGCCCTAACGCCCGACCAACTCAAAGCCATACCAACGGTAAACCTTGCCGCACTAACTAATTCACAGATCAAAGCACTCTCTGAACTTGGAGCAGCTGAAATAGCTAAGTTAAGTGGGGATGAACTTGCGACTTATCTCGACAGCCATCCTATCAATAGTTTGGATATGAATACCATCAGCGGGCTAACAGCGGAGCAGTTACAAGCGCTATCTGTTGACCAAATTAAACTATTAAGTAATACCCAAATAGCAGGCATCAGCCCAACTAGTCTGTCCGAGTTAAGCGATGGAAAACTAACATCTACGTTGAGCAACCCACAAGTACAAGCTCTTACATCGGAACAAATAGCTGCGCTCTCTCAAAGCGCGCTGCAGGGACTGGGCATCAAGATCAATGGCCTTAGCGCAGCCGACTTTGCTGCACTGAGCGACGAACAACTAGGACAACTTTCGGACATCCAGGTTGCGGCACTATCCGGCCGTCAGGTCTCTAGCCTTGCTAATAATGGGAATCTAGAAAAAATAGCTGTCGACAAATTAGGAGCGACGCAAATTGGAGCGCTAAACCAAACACAAATAAAAAATTTATCCGATGCCGTTCTAGAAAAAATATCACCCGCAGCGATTCAAGGCTGGACAGCCGATCAAATCAAATCGCTTCAACTAACACAACTGGAAAAATTATCTCCCGAACAAATCGGCGGTATACGTGCAACCAGTCTATCCGGCCTAACCACCACTGCAATTGCTCAACTCGATGCAACGCAATTAGGTGGATTAACGACCTCACAAATACCTAAGCTCAGCGCTGCACAAATTCAAGCAATGAGCTTGGATGCTGCCAATTTATCTGCTGAGCAAATCGGCGCAATGAATCAAGCGCAAATTTCGGGATTAACTGGGGATCAATTAGGAAGTCTCAGCGCCGCAAAAATAGCTGCTATCAAACCAGCAGCCATTGCAGGTTTATCGGCTGCGCGCATCGGCAGCCTTAACTCAGAACAGGTCAGCGGCATGACGGGCGATCAATTCTCAAAACTCAGCAAAGCACAAATGCTTGCAATGGATCCTGTTGATATTGCCAGCATTTCAACAAACAGTATCAGAGGATTAGGGATGCAACAACTAAGCAATCTGAGCGTATCTCAGATTGCTCAACTGACTACGGATCAAATTCAAGCAATGATCCCAGCTCAAATGTCATCATTTAGCGGGCAGCAATTGAGGGCGATGTCTCAAAATCAACTCTCTGTCATATCCGACGAACAGCTAATTAGAATTACGCCGAGTGCAATATCGGGCTTAAGCGAGAGTCAGATTGCCAAACTAGGCTCAGACACTTTCAATAGCATGACTCAACCCCAGATTCAGGCTCTAACAGCTATTCAATTAGCCAACTTACCAAAGACATATTTAGCTGACATGGAACCTAATGTAGTGTCACTGCTAACACCGAATCAATTCAAAGCTCTTGGTGCTGATCAAGTAGCCGTACTTAACGCGCAACAATTAGATGCCATCGCTTATGCAAGAAAACTTGGCCTTTTAAGCGCGGGTCAAGTCTCTGCGATCGATCCAACTGTAATAAGCAGTTTAGACAAAGCTACGATAGTAAAATTATCTGCCGCTCAACTGAGTGCATTTACTATCAATCAAATTACAGCGCTAACTTCAGGCCAAGTTGCTGTCATAGATCCCAGTGACATTAGATCAATGAGCTCCAATCAAATTGCTTCGCTAACGCCTGATCAAGCAGCAGCGCTAACCACATCGCAAATTGCAGCTTTAGGTACGCAACTACTGCGCGCACTTTCGCCGGACGCTCTTGCCAACATGTCGACCACCCAAATAGCACGCCTTAGCGCAAGTCAGGTAGCCCATTTAAAAATGGAACAAGCTGATGCGCTGACCGAAGCACAAGTACTCGCTTTAGGCAATAAAGCTGTCAGTCTTTACGTCAGTCCCTTGATTCTCGATCTCGACCACGATGGGAAATTCAGCGTGTCGGTCGAGAATGGGGTGCGCTTCGATATGAAATCTTCCGGGTCGCTACTTAAGACTGCATGGGTAAATTCGCATGATGGCTTACTCGCTCGTGATATTAATGGTGACGGCATCATCAACAATAGCTCTGAGCTGTTTGGTGAGAGCACCAAACTACCGAATGGAAAAACAGCCAAGGATGGTTTCGCTGCCCTCTCCACGCTGGATAGCAATCGCGATGGCGTCATTAACGTAAAAGACGCCAACTGGAAAGATTTAAAAATTTGGATAGATCGTAATAGCGATGGTCATACAGATGCGGGCGAATTAGTATCCTTAGACAGCGCAGGCATTACTTCATTGAAGCTCGGAGCGAAATCATCTACTGCGACTGAAAATGGCAATAAAATTGGTTTGGTCAGCAGCTACACCAATGCGGATGGCAGCAGCGGGGCCATGGCCGATGTTTGGTTCAGAACCAAAAGCGCGAATGCACCCGAAGTAAAAATTATCGGCACACCCGATAATAGCGCTCATCATGATATTTCTTCGGGCAGCTAAAGCCTGCGCACTGAAAATTCACACCCCATCAACGTAAGCACCACCGCATACCGTTACCTCGAGTGAATTGCACGCCGGGAGCTATAATCTCGGTTCTTTATTTATTGCGCACTCAAGGAATCTCATGAGCCTCAAATGCGGCATCGTCGGCCTGCCCAACGTTGGTAAATCAACGCTTTTTAATGCGCTTACCAAAGCAGGTATACCCGCTGAAAATTATCCTTTCTGCACCATCGAGCCCAATGTTGGCATCGTCGAGGTACCTGACTCAAGGCTCGGGCAACTAGCGTCCATCGTCAAACCCGAACGCATACTCCCCGCCGCCGTTGAGTTTGTTGATATTGCTGGTTTGGTTGCTGGCGCTTCGAAAGGTGAAGGTTTAGGAAATCAATTTCTCGCTCACATACGCGAAACCGATGCGATTGTGAATGTCGTACGTTGCTTTGAAGATCCCAACGTGATTCACGTTGCCGGTAAAGTCAGTCCTCTTGATGACATCGCCGTGATTCAAACTGAACTCGCGCTGGCCGATCTCACCACTGTAGAAAAAACTATACAACGCGAAACTAAAAAAGCGCGTTCAGGTGATAAAGATGCGGCAGCACTCGTTGCTTTACTCGAACGTGTACTGGTACAACTGAATGATGCCAAGCCAGTTCGTGCGATGAATCTGGATAAAGAACAGGTAGCGATGTTAAAGCCGCTCTGTTTGATTACATCCAAACCTGCAATGTACGTAGCGAATGTATCGGACTCGGGGTTTACCAACAATCCTTTGCTCGATCAACTGAGCGAATATGCAAAATCTCAGCATTCACCTATCGTCGCCATTTGTGCATCGATAGAATCGGAAATCGCCGATATGGACGACAGCGATAAGCTGGATTTTTTGACCGACATGGGTATGGATGAGCCGGGCTTAAATCGACTCATCCGTGCTGCCTTCGATCTACTCGGCTTGCAGACCTACTTCACTGCCGGCGTCAAAGAAGTGCGTGCCTGGACTATCCACAAGGGCGACACCGCCCCTCAAGCAGCAGGAGTGATTCACACGGACTTTGAGCGTGGTTTCATTCGCGCTCAGACCATCGCATTTGATGATTTCATCAGCCACAAAGGTGAGCAAGGCGCCAAAGAAGCCGGCAAGATGCGCGCCGAAGGCAAGGAATACGTGGTCAAAGACGGAGATGTGTTGAATTTCTTATTCAACGTTTAATTAGGATCGTGCACCCGCCTGCAAACCTTCGTACTTGATGAGTAATTGAGTGCGAGTTTCTTGCTTCTGAGGGTCCACCGGAATGCACGCAACGGGACACACTTGCTGGCATTGTGGTTCATCGAAATGACCGACGCATTCGGTACATTTGTCGGGGTTAATCTGATAAATCAGCGGCCCCATAAAGATCGCCTCATTCGGACATTCCGGCTCACAAACATCACAGTTGATGCATTCGTCTGTGATCATCAGCGCCATAAAATCAAACTCCGAATTAACTTGGGCGATCGGCCAGCTTTTGATGCAGCCATTTTTCAACTGAGGGAAAAACGAATTTCGATACATCACCGCCTAACAAAGCGATTTCTCGCACAATCGTGCCGGAGATGAACTGGTACTGATCGGACGGTGTGAGAAAAAGCGTTTCAACATCCGGTAGCAGATAGCGATTCATGCCTGCCATCTGGAATTCATATTCGAAGTCAGATACTGCGCGCAAACCTCTCACAATCACGCGAGCATCATGACGGCGCACAAAATCTTTCAGCAAGCCTGAAAAACCTTCCACCACCACATTCGGATAATGCCCTAACACTTCGCGGGCAATATCGAGCCGCTCATCCAATGAAAAAAACGGATGCTTAGCCTTACTGTCAGCCACGCCCACTACCAAGCGATCGAACAGGCCGGATGCGCGACGCACCAAGTCTTCGTGACCGCGAGTCAGTGGATCAAAGGTTCCTGGGTATACCGCTGCGACCATCTCATTTCTCCGTCTTGCGCCCAGCAACACGCTTTGTCGCTGGATTAAAAAGAAGGCGAATTATGCCCTAATTAGGCGGGGCCACACCCAAAAACCCAGGGCTTTTACATCGGATATAAAAGCCAGAACAAGAACGGTCATTTTTGCCCATCATGCGCTAACAGCGGGAACTTATTCTTTGCTGATTAAAGCGAAATGAACAGCGCCCGCCTTGTCAGCGCGCACCAGCTGCCAGCCAGATAACCAGTCGGGTAATGGGCTGCTCACCAAGGGCTGATCTGATTCAATATAGACTAGGCCGCCAGTAGTTAGTAATCGCTTACACGCAGGCAAAAGCCCAGGTAGTAGATGATCATCGTAAGGGGGATCGAGAAATATCACATCAAACTCGGTGTTTAGCGAGGCAATACGGGAAGCCGCATCGCTTTGATAAATATCGACCTGATCTGCGCCTAATTTTTCTTTCGTGGCCTGCAAAGCCCTGCAAGCAGCGGCATTCGATTCCACCATCACGACTTTCACCGCGCCGCGACTAGCTGCTTCAAAACCCAACGCACCAGTGCCCGCAAACAAGTCGAGGCAGCGTCGATTTTCCCACTGCCGTTGCTGCAGATGTTCTAGCCAGTTGAATACGGTTTCACGAACACGATCCGGGGTCGGACGCAAACCATTCGCTTCAATCACCGGCAGCGGAGTACGCTTCCATTGACCCGCAATAATGCGAACCTGTCGTGGCAAGGGTGATTTGCGATTCACTTAACTTCTGGGCCAACGACCACTGTGACCATACGATCTAACGATAATTTACGAGCAAATGCACTACGAATATCAGCGACCGTTACGCGACTCACTTGCGCCGTCCACGTATCCAAATAATCCAGCGGTAACTGGTGATAACCAATCATGGAAAGATTATCTAAGATCTTGCGATTGTTATCGATACGCAAAGCAAAACCACCAATGAGATTGTCTTTGGCTGCTTTCAATTCCGCTTCGGTAGGGCCATCACGCAAAAAAGTAGCGATGGTTTGTCTAACAACCTTTAATGCTTCATCGGTTTGGTCTTTGCGCGTCTGCAAACCCGCGATATACGGCCCGGACTGAGTCATAGGATTGAAATAGCTGTAAGAGCTATAGGCTAGCCCTCGTTGCTCACGCACTTCACGATAAATACGCGAGACAAATCCACCACCACCCAAAATGTAATTACCCACGGTGAGCGCAAAAAAATCTTTATCACCACGTGCTAACGCTGGCATACCAATCAATAGATGTGATTGCGATGCAGGATGAGGAAACCGTTGTTCGATGGCGGCCGATGCTTGAACTGCAGGAAGCTCTGGTAACGGGCCACCTTGCGGCAAGCGACGCGTCAATTCAATCGCAATCGCATTCGCCTGCTCACGCGTGACATCGCCAATCATCGCAATCACTGCACGATTCGCCACGTAATGCGTTTGATGAAACTGCAGCAAATCATCACGCGTAATAGCCTCTACACTCTCCACAGTCGTCTCATTGCCATACGGATGACCGTTGTAGGCCAAGCGCCAGAATGCTTTGTCGGCGATCGATTCAGACTTAGTCAATCCCTCTTTGAGCGACGAAATAGTTCGCGCTTTATCGCGACGAAAAAAATCTTCCGGAATACTGGGATGCGCAAGCAAACGCGCTAGTACGCGTATGGATTGATCGCGCTCAGAACTAGAAGACAGCGTACGAATCGACATGCCGGAACGATCGGTCCCCGGGCCGCCGCCACGTTGCGCAGCAACGTCAGCAAGCGCATCCGAAATCTCCGATTCCGTCATACCCGATTCTGTCGTGCCATCTGGCAGAGTCGCAGCACGAACACCTCGTGCGAGCATGCCGTTAGTTAATGCGGCAATACCTGACTTAGCCGCTGGATCGCGTCGAGCACCTGCATCAAAATCGACACTGACATCAAACACAGGAATAGCGTGATTCTCAACAAAATACACGCGAGCGCCATTCTCTAAAGTCCAGTGCTGTATGTTCAGCCCTGCATGAGCGCTACTCGCAATCAGCAAGAGACTAAACAAACTAAATACACTCAGCGCCCATATTTTTTTCAGCATGACTTAACTCCGCTATCCGTCGACACTAGGTGTGGCATAAATTTATTGATGAATACACTAACCAAGCAATCAATCAGTGCCGCAAGCCGGTTGCAGCGGGCTTACGCTCAGCCTGAGCTGATAGCGGTAAGGGCTGCAAGGTGGCGACCGTTAATTGATCGTCACCGAAATATTTTTGCGCCACCGCTTGCACTTGCTCAGGCGTTACTGCCGATACTTTTTCAATAATGCGATCAAGCTGTCGAAATGAAAGGCCTGCCATTTCCATCCCGCCGATTTCCATGGCTTGTCCAAATACTGAATCGCGTTTGTACACTTGGCTAGCAATCAGCTGCGCCTTCACTCGCTTGAGTTCCGACGCCGACACGCCCTCGGTCGCAATACGCGCAATCTCTGCACGCAAAGCTTGCTCTAGTTGTTCAACACTCACGCCTTGTGCAGGCACACCCGACAAGGTAAACATAACCGGACCACGCGCAACAGGCTCAAAACCCGCGTCCACTGAATTAGCAATACGTTCAGTTCTCACCAAACGTGCGGGCAAACGCGCATTGTCATAGCCATCGAGTACCGCAGCCATTACATCGAGTGCGTGCACATCGTCATCTTTTTCAACATCGAGTAGCTTAGGCATTTTGTAGGCCATCACTAAAAACGCATTTTCAGCCGGTGCTTTCACCACGATGCGTTTGATGCCCGTTTGCGCAGGCTCTTGTTGCGGCTTAGATTTAGGCAAAGTCTTAGAAGGAATTTTGGCAAAATATTTTTCCGCCAACTCACGCACTCGCTTTGCATCGACATCGCCTGCAATCACCATCGTTGCATTATTCGGCGCATACCAACGCTGATACCAACCCAGAGCATCGGCAGCGGTCATGTTTTGCAAATCATTCATCCAGCCCACTACAGGATTTTTATAAGGATGGGCCACATACGCGGTAGCGTTTAACGCTTCGAACAGCAACGACAAGGGCTGATCGTCCGTACGCAAGCGACGCTCTTCCATCACCACACGAATTTCTTTGCTGAATTCGTCTTTATCCATCGTTAGGTTTTGCATGCGATCAGCTTCTAAGGCCATCACTTGCTCTAAACGAGATTTTTCTACCTGTTGGTAGTAGGCGGTGTAATCCTTGCTGGTGAATGCGTTTTCGCGACCACCGAGCGCCGCAACTTTAGCGCTGAATTCGCCCGGCTTGAGCTTTTTCGTTCCCTTAAACATCATGTGTTCAAGCACATGAGCGACTCCGGTCGTGCCATTTTGCTCATCCATCGCTCCGACACGGTACCAAACCATGTTAACGACCGTGGGGGCGCGCCGATCTTCCTGAACAATCAGACGTAAACCATTGCTCAGCCTGAACTCTTGCGCTGCCGTCGCTGCGAGCAACGGCAAAGGAAACGATAGCATTAGCAACACGCTGGCTAACATTCGATAGGCACGACAAATTTTCATAGTCTCTGCTCTGCTAGAATACGCATCAAATTTTGCGCAATCGCCGATTGTAGCCGCTACTCCTTTTCCTCGCAGCGCACCCTCATTTCCGATGTTTAGTTTTTTCAAAAAGAAGTCATCCGACACGCCAGCGACGGTTACCCAGCCCGCCAGCGATAACTCTGCGCCTACCGAATCGCCCGTCATGGAAAAGAAAACTTGGATCGCCAAACTGCGATCTGGTTTGTCGCGAACATCTTCTGGCATCTCCACCCTATTCACGGGCACGCGTATCGATGATGATTTATACGACGAACTCGAATCCGCATTGCTAATGGCCGACGCCGGCGTCGACGCAACACAAGAACTTTTGGAAGCACTAAAAAAGCGCGTGCGGACAGAATCAATCACAGATGTACTGCAAGTAAAAGCTGTCTTGCGCGAATTGATGATTAACTTGCTTTCCCCACTAGAAAAATCTTTAGCACTGGGCGAACATCAACCTTTAGTTGTCATGATTGCTGGTGTGAATGGCGCTGGCAAAACCACCACGATAGGCAAACTGGCTAAACACTTACAGTCGCATAATCAAAAAGTATTACTGGCAGCAGGCGATACTTTTCGAGCAGCCGCGCGTGAACAATTAACTGCCTGGGGTGAACGCAATCAGGTTGCCGTCATTGCCCAAGAATCAGGTGACCCCGCCGCCGTTGCTTTTGATGCAGTACAAGCAGGACGTGCACGCGGAATGGATGTAGTCATGATCGATACCGCAGGCCGACTGCCAACACAGCTGCATTTGATGGATGAACTGAAAAAAATCAAACGCGTAATTACCAAAGGTATGGAAACTGCGCCGCATGAAATTTTATTAGTCATTGATGGCAACACAGGCCAAAATGCACTGGCACAAGTTAAGGCCTTCGATGATGCATTGGGACTCACCGGATTAGTGGTCACCAAACTCGATGGCACAGCCAAGGGCGGCGTTTTAGCAGCGATTGCTCGAGTTCGCCCTGTACCGGTTTATTTTATTGGCGTTGGTGAAGCGATTGATGATTTACAGCCCTTTGTGGCCAGCGAGTTCGTTGATGCATTATTAGGCTAAATTCAGAAACTTAATTGATCATTCATTGATGTCTATTATTTCTTTTTCTAACGTCTCAAAAAAATACACCGGCGACGTGACAGCTTTGTCAGAAATTTCTCTCGATATCAACGAGGGTGAGCTGGTGTTTCTAACCGGCCCATCGGGTGCGGGCAAATCCACCTTACTGAAATTGATCGCCGGTATGGAAAAGCCTAGCGGCGGTGTTCTGCAAGTCAGCGGTCAAGACATGCGCAAACTCAATCGCACCACCCTGCCTTTTTTACGTCGTAAGCTCGGCCTCATCATGCAGCAACAGCGCTTGCTGAATGATCGTAATGTTCTGGCAAATGTGATGCTGCCTTTGATCATTAGCGGTGCTACGACACAAGAAGCAAAAGAACGAGCAACGGTTGCGCTGGAACGCGTTGGCATGCTCGGTAAAGCGCAAGCACTCCCTAAAGCGCTCTCAGGCGGCGAACAACAGCGGGTATCGATTGCTCGCGCCGTCGTTCATAAGCCGCGCATTATTTTGGCCGATGAACCTACCGCGACACTTGATCGAGAAAATGGCCGCATGGTGCTTGACATGATTGAGGCCTTCAACCGTGCTGGTGTCACCTGCGTTATTTCCACTCACGATGATCGCTTATTACAAGACGCTGATCGCATTGTTCAACTGACGCAGGGCAAGCTAATAGGCATACGCTCATCCGACAGCGAGGTGGGCGCATGAACTGGGTACGTGAACATCAATTTGCCTTGAATGCTGCGTGGACACGGCTGTGTAAAACACCGGGCAGTTTTTCTTTTAACGTGTTGGTGATTGCCATGGCACTGGTGTTGCCGCTGGCGGGTATGACCTTGCTTGAAAATCTGCGACCTGTGTCGCGCGAACTCGCCGTTGATCCTGAGATGACTGTTTTTCTCGCTACTGATTTCCCTCAAGATCAAGCCGTGGCTCTTTCTACGCAATTGGCAAGTTCAGCAAAATCGGCGGGTGTCGACATCAAGCTGGAATTTATATCGCGCGAAAAAGCGTTAGCCACGCTGAAAGAGCGTGCGGGCTTAAACGATATCGTCACGACCCTCGGCAACAACCCTCTGCCGGACGCCTACGTGGTACGACTGGCCAAAGCACAGGATGCTCAAAGCGCCGCCAAGATTGAAAAGCTGGCTGAAACGTTTAAACGCATAGCCGGAGTCGAAGCCGTGCAACTTGACGCCGCGTGGGTCAAGCGACTAGCCGCCTTATTTCAACTAGGCGCCGTGGTGTTGTGGCTATTGGCCGCTACCTTGGCTGGCGTCGTTCTATCGGTAGTCTTCAATACCATACGACTCCAAGTCATTAATCAGTCTGAAGAAATCAGTGTTTCGCGTCTGCTGGGCGCCACCGATGCCTTTGTCTCACGTCCCTTCTATTACGCTGGTGGCCTGCTCGGTTTGGCCGCAGGTAGCCTCGCGCTTGCGGGGGTATTTGGCATATTGGCACTATTAAATACCCCGATACGCGAACTAGCCACCCTCTACGGCTCTGTATTTCAGCTCGAACCTTTGAACGTTACGACCAGTGCGTTACTGCTGGTGGCCAGCATGATGCTGGGGGTAATCGGCGCCATGCTGTCCGTCAGACGGGCCCTGCGCGAGTCAGACTAAGTTGCTGACTACGTAGCTGACTACGTTTTAGCCTTCGGTCTTAGCCTGAGCAGGCAAATCGCAATTTATATTTTCATTTTTCTATCATAATCTTCTTGATGGCTCGCTTAGCACTCTATCCCTGAGAGTGCTAAAATTAGGGTCATATGGGTGCGGATGGTCATTAAGACACCAAGCCCAACGGTCTAATCAAGGAGAATCCATGTCTGCTTTGTCCGCTTCGTCAGCACTTGTGCCGGCTGGTAGTCAGCCGCTGGCTTTAGGTTTTCCCGTCAACCTCGGGAATATCGAAGCTTATATTTCTGCTGTCAATCATCTGCCACTGCTCACGCAAGAAGAAGAGTTGTCACTTGCTCGTCGCCTGCGTAACGACAATGATCTAGCCGCTGCACAAGCGCTAATCGTTTCTCACCTGCGACTCGTGGTTTCAATCGCACGCGGCTATCTCGGTTATGGCTTGCCTCACGCCGACCTTATTCAAGAAGGTAACGTCGGCTTGATGAAAGCGGTAAAACGTTACGACCCTGAACAAGGTGTACGTCTGGTCTCGTATGCGATGCATTGGATCAAAGCAGAAATTCACGAATATATTTTGCGTAACTGGCGTATGGTCAAACTGGCCACCACCAAAGCTCAGCGCAAATTATTTTTTAATCTGCGTAGTCACAAGCCAGGCTTGGATGCAATGACGCCTGATCAGGTCGACGACTTGGCTGCAACGCTAAAGGTCAAACGCGAAGAAGTCATCGAAATGGAAATGCGCATGGCTGGCCGCGATGTGGCTCTTGAAGCGCCTACCGATGATGAAGATGATCACTACGCACCGATTTCTTATTTGTCGGCCGAGCATTCAGAACCACACAAAGTACTTGAAGCTAAACAGTTCGATCACTTGCAGTCTGAAGGTTTGGAAGCTGCACTGGCTAAACTAGATGATCGCTCACGCCGTATTGTCGAAGCGCGTTGGTTGGCAAATGATGATGGATCGGGCGCGACGCTGCATGAGTTAGCTGATGAGTTTGGCGTTTCCGCTGAACGTATTCGTCAAATTGAAACCGCTGCTATGAAGAAGATGAAAGCGTCGTTAGCCGAGTATGCATAACGCTGTAACGGCATAAAAAAAGCGCCCGCGAGTCGGGCGCTTTTTATTTTGGCGATCAGTACGAAGCATCACCGAATCGCATCATCTTAGGCAGCATTCCCCGCTAACAAGCGCTGCAAATCCTTCTGGAAGCCATCACCGCCTTGACCATGCCTGACAAACAAACGTATGCGACCCTGATCATCAAACACATAACTACCTGCGGTGTGATCGATGGTGTAGCTCTTGCCATCTTTACTCGGAACTTTTTGTGCAAACACTTTGAAGTCTTTTGCGACTTTGTCGATGACCGCTTGCTCGCCCCACAGACCCAGAAAACTAGAATCAAAGGCAGGTACAAAGCCAGCCATTAACTCAGGCGTATCACGCTCGGGATCTAAGGTAATGAAGATCACCTGTAAACGCTCTGCCTCAGAGCCTAAAGCTTTCTTGATGCCTGCTAACTCAGCCAAGGTGGTCGGGCACACATCCGGACAGTGGGTATAGCCAAAAAAAACAACGACGACTTTGCCTTTAAAATCGGCCAGCGTACGTAGTTTTCCGTTGTGATCCGTCAGCGAAAAACCTTTCGCGTAATCCAAGCCGGTGATATCGGTATTAGCGAAAGGGACTTTGGGAGTCTGAGGCTTTTCACAGCCTGTTAAAGCCAAGAAGCAACACAGCCATAAAAGAAAATGTCGCATAGAGAATGTAGCTTGTTGGATCAGTAAGGCAAGTAATGATCGATTAGCAAAGCAGCGAACAGCAACGAGAGATAGATGATGGAATACGCGAAGGCTTTGCGCGCCAACAGATCATCATAGTGACGCCAGATACGCCATGCGTACCAAAGAAAAATTAAACCTAATACAGAAGCGCTGATGAGGTACATGAGGCCACTCATGCGAACAGCGTAAGGAAGCAAAGAAGTTGCTACCAAAATGATTGTGTACAACCACACATGAAAACGCGTGAACTCCATGCCATGCGTAATGGGTAGCATAGGCAAGCCTGACTTCGCGTAATCATCACGACGATACAGTGCCAAAGCCCAAAAATGCGGCGGGGTCCAAACAAAAATAATCAGAACCAGTATCCACGCTTGCATCGTTACGTCATTCGCGATGGCAGCCCAACCTAAGGCCGGCGGCATCGCGCCCGACAAACCACCAATCACAATATTCTGCGGTGTCGCAGGTTTAAGAATGATGGTGTAGATGACTGCATAGCCAACAAAGGTAGCGAATGTCAGCCACATCGTTAGCGGATTCACCAGGTTGTACAGCACCCACATGCCAGCGCCACCGATCACACCTGAAAAAGCGAGTGTCTGTACCACGGTAATTTCGCCACGTGCCATAGGGCGACGCGCAGTGCGCGCCATGCGCGAATCAATTTCGCGCTCAACTAGGCAGTTAATCGCAAAAGCTGCACCTGCTAACAACCAGATACCCACCGTGGCAGCGATCAACAAGCGCCAGTCAGGTAATCCGGGCGTTGCAAGGAACATCCCAATCACGGCGCAAAAAACGGCCAGCTGAGTAACCCGCGGCTTGGTCAGCGCCCAGTATTGAGCGATTCGATTTTGCTGGATGGTCAGGGTGGTCATGGAATGAAACTTAGGCTGGAAAAGTACTCACTGAGCGAGGCTCATAGTCAGCGCTTTTCGTAGAAAAAACAATAAGATAGTTTAGCATGACGAGCAGGATTAACAGCGCTGCCGCACCTGCGTTATGCACGACGGCAAGCGCTAGTGGCCAATCCAACAAGACCGTGGAAATACCCGTGGCTAGCTGAATCAAAATCACCCACGAAATCGCTCTAGAGACGGTGCGTAAGCCTTCGATTTTGCGCGCCCTATGGCTGGTCCAGGCCACCACGGCAACAACAATCAGGGCAAAGTTGCGATGCGCCCAATGAATCGCAACCAATGCACCAAATGGCAGATAGTCGCCGGCCGAGGTCATTCCCAGATGTCGCCACAAACTGAAGCCTTGCGCCCAATCCATCTCAGGCATTAACGAACCCTGACACAAAGGGAAACCTCCACAGGCCAACGCTGAATAATTCGTGCTGACCCAACCACCTAAAGCAATTTGCATAAACAAAACCACTAACGACAGCAACGCTGGACCACGCATAGTCGCAGCATCGTCATGAACCATAGTCAGCGGATTTTGTATCATGGCGTGCCAAGTCAATAACGACAGCAGCGACATACCCAACAAGAGATGAATCGTCACAATCACTGGCTGTAGTTTTAGCGTGACTGTCCATGCGCCAAAGGCTCCCTGAACACAAACAAACAGCAGCAGCAGCGCAGGCAATCGTGGCGAATAACGGCGATCTGTTAATTGTTCTTTTTGATCTGTTAATTGTTCCGTTGTTTGTCGTGACAAGCGCCACGCAATCAGCAACGTAGCAATGATTAACACACCTACACCCATCGCTAGGTAGCGATGGATCATTTCTATCCACGCTTTAAAAACCGTTACTGGGCCAGTTGGCTGTAATGTTTGAGCCGCATTGATTTCTTCGTGAGCTAAAAAAGGATTAGCTTCACCGTAGCAGCCTGGCCAATCGGGACAACCGAGTCCTGAATCGGTTAAGCGAGTAAACGCGCCAAAAACAATTAAATCAAACGTAAAAAAAACCATTACCCATGCCAGCTTACGATAGCGATCGCTACCGCGCGACAAATACACCAACGTCGCGGGCACTAAAGCCACCAATAAACCTTTAAGGGCTAAGACGATCCACATAGCATTAGCCTATGCTGGAAGCTTTGAGCAGGCGACTAATATCTTTTTTAATTTTGTTAGCGTCGGGATCTTTTGGGAAACGCATCATCAAGTTACCTAATGGATCAATCATATAGAGATGATCGCTCGCTTTGGTGCCTTCCGCTACGGGCAACCAAGCAGCCAATTTTTGCGCATCGACACGTAAAAACTGTGTGCCATCATATTCTTTCATTTGCGCGATATCGAGCGGAGCATCATCGGTGATCAACCATACGCGTTCAATGCGATCCATTTCTTTACCTTGCGTTAAGCGCAGCTGACGCATGTAATACAATTTTTGCGCACACGCCTTCTGACAATCCGCTGCATCTACCTGCAGCAGTATCCATTTACCTTTAAATTGCTCCAGGCTCGCAGGTTTGCCATCGAGTGATGCGCCACCTAAATCGGGAATCGGATACTTACGCGGGTCAATGATTTCGCCATAGTTGGTGCGGCCCTCAGGCTTAATCACGTAATACGTTAAATACGAAAAAATCATGGGCGCAGCACAGATCGCCAATACAAGAAAAAACATCTTGCGGCCTCGGCTGGGCGCCTTCGTAGTCGTTACTTCAGTTGCTTGCACGTTTGAATCCCGTCAATAGAAAAAAAACAGCGGCAACGAGGGCTAATCCATACCATTGGAAGGCATAGCCTTTGTGTGTATCGATACCGACTGATGGCGTGGGCCAATCACGTACCAAATCATCCGCTGCATCGTTGGTTTGCTCGATTATAAAAGTCTGTAACGATAATTTGCTGGCACGGGCAAATTCTGCGATATCTACATTCTGCGCAATGGCTCCCGGCTGTAGTGCGGCCGCTTCACCTAACTGCATCAACTTACCCGTTGTAGTTCGCACGCGACCTTCAAGGCGAATTACACCCTTGGGTACAGCGATAGTTGGAATTCGTTCACGATCAGATGCGTCACGCGGAAACCAGCCACGCAAAACCAGTACCGACTGCTCATTAGCCGCTAGCTTGAAAGGCATCAAAAGGTAAAAACCTGCCTTGCCTTGATACGGGCGGTTGTCTAAATAAACCGCCCAGGAAGAAATGAATTCACCCTCGGCTACTACACGCCGAAATTCTTCTGGCGGCTGCGCTGGCGCCAGCGCATTCACGTTAACTGGAACGAATTCAGCACGTGCCGACATCTGCTGCTGCAGAGCGAGTTTTTGTTCCGCACGTCTAAGCTGCCAATTCCCTAGCGATACGCCAACGGCCACTACCAGCGTAGCAGCAATAAACGGCACCCATCGGAAACGAAAGCTTAATCGCATTAGAATGTCAGTTATAAATTCACTACAGCGCTACGGCGTCAAAGATTGCGTCTGCTCTTATGAAAATTCTTGTAGCTCTCGGCTTTATCTTAATCATCGCCAGTCTAGGATCCGCACTTTTTTTCCTGATGCGCGACAAAGGAAAAAGTAATCGCACCGTATATGCCCTCGCATTGCGAGTAGGATTTTCCATACTGATGTTTTTACTTTTGCTGACAGCGTATCGCCTCGGCTATATAAAACCCACGGGCATCATGTATTAAATCCACGTCGCACCAGTAAAAAAGCCGCACCGAAGTGCGGCTTTTTTTATGCCTAGTGTCTTACAGCCAGTACACAACTACGTACAAGCCAAGCCAGACTACGTCAACAAAGTGCCAATACCATGCGGCACCTTCAAACGCAAAATGATGGTCGGCAGTGAAATGGCCTTTCATTACGCGATACAAAACAACCGACAGCATAATCGCGCCCATGGTCACGTGAAAACCGTGAAAACCCGTCAGCATGAAAAAGGTGGAGCCGTAAATACCGGATGTCAGTTTCAAATTGAGTTCAGTGTACGCGTGATGGTATTCATACGCCTGGCAAGCCATAAAAACCGCGCCAAGCAGAATAGTCGCAGCCAACCAAAACGCTGTTTTGCTGCGGTCACCAACACGCAAGGCATGGTGAGAAATTGTCAGCGTCACTCCCGAAGTCAACAGCAATGCCGTGTTGATCGTTGGGATAGGGAACGGACCCATCGTTTCAAATTTATCGATCGTTCCTGCTGGGCCGGTGTTACCCCAGTTCGCTGCAAAATCAGGCCACAAAAATTTATGATCAAGATCGGCTAACCAAGGCATCGAAATCGTACGCGCATAAAACAAGGCTCCGAAAAATGCGCCGAAGAACATGACTTCGGAAAAAATAAACCAGCTCATGCTCCAGCGATACGAGGTATCGATACGAGCGTTGTATAGGCCACCCTCGGATTCGGCGATGGCATCACCAAACCAAAAATACAGCACAGTCAGCGCTGACAAAATTCCAATAAAGTTCAAAGGCTTACCAAACCCATAGCCATTGACCCAAGCTGACGCGCCGGCCATAGTCACCAGCAGTGCGGTGCCCATCAGTACTGGCCATTTGGAAGGACCTGGTACGAAGTAATACGGCGCTTGGCCTTGTTGAGTGCTCATCGACTTCCCCTGATTACAGTGTTCAAAAATTTACTTATGTTGCAGGACCGACTTATTAATTTTTTTTCAGCCTACTTTGCCACCACTATCTTTACTAACGTAAGCAGCGTCAACACAAACAAGACCGCCGCAATGACACCCGCAATAATGACGTGAAGCGGATTCAACTTTTGCGTATCTTCCTCGAAACCACTTTTCTTGCGCACACCGAAAAATGACCACAGTACCGCTTTCGCTGTTGCACCGAATGACATCTTGCGCTGCGTTGCTTGCTTCAAATCGTCCACTGCTATCGCCTCTTAGCTCGCCTTGCCCTTGGCACCCACTTCAAAGAAGGTGTACGACAAAGTAATCGTCTTCACATTCTTTGGTAACGCGGGGTCAATATAAAAACTGACCGGCATTTGCCTAACTTCATTCGGCGCCAGCGTTTGCTGTTTAAAACAAAAACATTCCAGCTTACGAAAATGCGCTGCAGCTTCTTGCGGAGCATAGCTAGGAATCGCCTGCGCTTCCATTGCCCTGCTCTGCGTGTTTACCACCTCATACACCACCTGAGCCATCTCGCCGGGGTGCACCTGAATACTGCTCACCTGTGGCTTAAACCGCCATGGGCCGGTGGTATTCGCATCGAATTCCACCGTAATTATTCTGCTACTGTCTACCTGCGTATTCGCAGGTTTGACATTCACTGTTTCCTGCACCGCGAGAACATTAATACCGGTTAGCTCGCAAATCTTTTTGTACAAGGGCACCAGTGAGTAACCAAAACCAAACATCACCAGAACGACGACTGCCAGCTTGCCCAACATGCGCACATTACGCCGTTGGCGACGCTGGCCAGGCGCCTCTTCAGTTGCCGTCATAAATCAACGCAGCAGTGAATGTTTAAGGATTACACCCACAAAAAAAACAACCGCTACTGATAACAGGATCAACGCTGTGCGCAGGTTACGTGAATTACCTGAATTACTTGAATTGCTTTGCTCAGACATAAAAATCCTTACGGCGAATACTGCTCATAAACGACACCGGCAGCACACGCTGCCGGAATCCATGATTACTTAACCGTCGGTGGTGTTTCAAACGTATGGAATGGTGCAGGACTAGGAACAGTCCACTCCAAACCTTCCGCGCCATCCCATGGCTTGTCCGCCGCTTTTTCACCGCCACGAATCGATGGCAGGACCACGAAGAACAAGAAATAAACCTGCGACAGTCCAAATCCAAATGCGCCGATTGAGGCAATCATGTTGAAGTCGGTGAACTGAGCTGCGTAGTCAGCATAGCGACGTGGCATACCTGCTAAGCCCAAGAAGTGCATAGGGAAGAAGGTGACGTTGAAAGTGATTAATGAAGCCCAGAAATGGATCTGGCCACGTGTTTCGTTGTACATGAAACCTGTCCACTTAGGACCCCAGTAGTAGAAACCGGCGAACAGTGCAAACAAGGAACCTGCAACCAACACGTAGTGGAAGTGCGCCACCACGTAATACGTATCTTGCAGCTGAATATCAACCGGTGTAATCGCGCAGATCAAGCCAGTAAAACCGCCCATCGTGAACACGAAAATAAAACCAACGGCCCACAACATCGGTGTTTCAAAAGTCATTGAACCTTGCCACATTGTTGCGATCCAGTTGAACACTTTCACGCCCGTTGGCACAGCGATCAGCATGGTCGCGTACATAAAGAACAGCTGACTGGTGACCGGCATACCGGTGGCGAACATGTGGTGCGCCCAAACGATGAAGGACAAAATCGCGATTGATGATGTTGCATACACCATCGACTCGTAACCAAACAGCGGCTTACGAGCGAACGCTGGAATGATCTGCGAAACGATACCGAACGCAGGCAAAATCATGATGTACACCTCAGGGTGACCGAAGAACCAGAAAATATGCTGGTACATCACAGGGTCACCACCACCGGCGGCATTGAAGAACGACGTACCAAAATGACGATCTGTCAGTGTCATAGTGATCGCGCCAGCCAACACCGGCATTACCGCGATCAACAGATACGCAGTGATCAACCATGTCCAAGCAAACATTGGCATCTTCATCAACGTCATGCCAGGAGCGCGCATATTCAAAATCGTTGTAACGATATTGATCGAACCCATGATGGACGAAGCACCCATGATGTGCATGGCGAAAATACCCATGTCCATACCGATACCCATCTGCGTGCTCAATGGCGCATACAGCGTCCAGCCGGCTGCGGTCGCGCCGCCAGGCATTAGGAACGAGGACACCAGCAAAATAGCCGCAGGAGGCAACAGCCAGAATGAGAAGTTATTCATTCGCGCAAAGGCCATATCTGCCGCGCCGATCTGGAGTGGAATCATCCAGTTAGCAAAACCAACGAATGCCGGCATGATCGCGCCAAACACCATGATCAGACCGTGCATGGTGGTCAACTGATTGAAAAACTCAGGCTGAAACAACTGCAAGCCTGGTTTAAACAACTCAGCACGAATACCCAGTGCAAGCACGCCACCTGTTAGCAGCATGCAGAAAGAAAACCAAAGATACAGCGTACCGATATCTTTGTGATTGGTTGCGTACAACCAGCGACGCCATCCATGCGGATGATGATCGTCGTGCGCGTGATCGTCAGCGTGACCGTGGGCGTGATCCATTGTGCTCATCTGTTTCTCCTGATTTCTCGATTACTTACGCGCAGCCAGCACTTCGGCTGGTTGAACAATATTGTCGGACGCTTTGTTATTCCAGCTATTCCGGGTGTAGGTAATAACAGCAGCGATTTCAGTGTCGGACAAGGTCGCTTTCCATGAAGGCATAGCGTTTTTACCGTTCAACAAAATCGCGATCTGTCCTTCTTGCATACCATTGACCACTTGCGATCCGTCCAGCGCAGGGAATGCACCTGGAACACCTTTACCTGTGGCCTGATGACAGGCTACGCAATTCGCTGCATATACTTTTTCACCACGCGCAGTTAAGTCTGCGACGGTCCATGTTTTGGTTGGATCATCAGCGTTGGATGCCATGGCCTTCTTCTTCTCAACCACCCAAGCTGCGTAATCCTGCTCGCTAACGACATTCACCACGATAGGCATGAACGCGTGCTCTTTACCGCACAATTCATAGCAATTACCACGGAAGGTACCGATTTTTTCTGCTTTAAACCATGTATCGCGAACAAAACCAGGAATCGCATCTTGTTTCACGCCGAATGCCGGAACGCCCCAAGCGTGAATCACGTCATTGGCGGTAGTTACGATACGGATTTTTTTATTCACTGGAACGACTAAAGGATTGTCGACTTCCAACAGATAGTTTTCGCCTTTCGGTGCTTCGCCGCGAATTTGTTCACGCGGTGTCGCGAGCGCAGATAGGAATGCGACGCCCTCACCTTCGCCTTTGAGGTAGTCGTAACCCCATTTCCACTGCATGCCCGTGGCTTTAATCGTGATGTCAGCGTTGGATGTGTCCTTCATCGCCACCACTGTTTTTGTGGCAGGCAAAGCCATCAACACAACGATCACGAATGGCACAACGGTCCAAGCGATCTCTACGGTGGTACTTTCATGAAAATTCGCTGCTTTGTAACCCAGCGATTTACGGTGCTTAAGTATGGAGTAAAACATCACGCCAAACACAGCAATAAAAATCGCTACGCAGATGACGATCATCCATACATGAAGCTCGTAGATGTCAGCAGCTATCGCAGTCACTGGCGTCTGAAAGTTCAGTTCATGCACTGCCGGTCCACCCGCCATGTCGTTAACTGCAAACGAAGAACCAGACATTAAAAGTCCAGTTGCTACTAGGAGCGAGGAAAGGAGGCGTTTCGCGTGTTTCATAAGGTCCTCAAAAGCCTGATTGAAATTCTGTTTTTAAATAATGTTCAAACTGCTGCAGGAGTGGATCGGTAATCCATCAACCCACTACGTAATTCTTTTGCAAACTGGTGACGCTTGCGCTCGGTCAGAAATCGACCCACTTCAATCCGATCACCATTCGCCTCTAACGCAATCAACCGATGTCGAAGAGCAGGTATCTCGATTCGCGTACGCCGTGGATCCATTCGAAACTGTTGAACGCGCTCCGCCTCAACCAATTCGACGACCAATCCATCATCACCGAGAACGACTGACTCTTTGTCTCCCGCGTGACGCCCGCAATACACGAACGCACAACCCACTGCCATCATTTCCACTACCGCAAAAACCAGGATCACCCAAGCACCGTGCAGCATAAAATACGCTGCAACCAAAAATGAGGCTAAACATAAGGCCAAATACGCTTTCAGCAACTGCTTCGGCGTGATTGAGCAATTTTTCTTAGAAATCCACTCTCGCGTAGGCATGTCAGCGCACCCAGACCGGTAAATGCTTGCAATAGGGCCAATTAAAGCCCGAGGAGTATAAGGCAAAAGCATAAATGCAGCCAAGTAATATACCTGGCATTTCATGCCTCAACTCGTCAGTCTTCTTTCAAACTCGCGGTTTAAATCTTCCTGTCTTTGAAATGAATGATGGACTCGCCAGCGCGGGTCTTTTTTGGCCTTGGTAGGAATGCATGACCGTAAATAACTTCAACCGTGAGTGAAATTCGCTCATCTGAGCTTTTTTGCTGTTCAAGTTCGCCACGCAAGGCATTCCAGCGATGTCGGCCAGTCATTCCGTTAGCGCGCTCCAGCAAGGGATTCCCCCCAAAAGCTCTTACATCGGAAAGTAATTTATCGGCTGATGAATAGGTGATATTCAGCTTTTCCATATCCATGACAGGATCGGCGAAACCAGCCTCAACCAACATATCGCCATAGTCATGCAAATCAACAAATGGCAACATGGGCGGACGAATACCGAGATTGGAATACGCTTCTCTCAACTGCAAAAACGCATCCGGCCCAAAGGCGCTAAACATCAACAAACCATCAACGCGCATCACGCGCGCCCATTCTCTGATCACTTTATGCGGCTGGGGATGCCAGTGCAATGCCAAATTCGACCACAGCAAATTCACACTCGCCGCTGACAGAGGAAGTTCACTAAATTCTGCGCACGTCAATGTAACTGGCGGGCGTTGAAGAGAATTTAATTTCCAGCGACTGAGTAACTTGCGCATCAGCGAATACGATTGCATGCCGCGGTCACGCGCTGCCTGCAACATGTTGGGCGAAATATCGATACCGTGTAAATCCGCTGCTGGGAAAGCCTGCGCTAGCGCTATCAAATCATCACCTTCACCGCAGCCCGCATCAAGCACAGCTTCAGGCTGAATTTTAATCAGCGACAGTCGCTCAAACATACGGCCCGCGATTTCTCGACGAAGAAATTGCGATGGCTCACAACGCAGCGGCTGCGCAAAAAGCCGCTGCACGCGCGCCACAGAAATCGGTGCGCTGAATTGATTGTCGCGAGAGTTATCCGGCATGGAATGCATCAAAGTGAAATCATCAGATGCGAAAGAAGTAAGGTGCCAGTGTACCGCAGGGCATCTTTCTTCACCGACCACATCATTATCTCGTATGCAGATAACTAAAATTCCACTGAACCCAATGCGCCACTTTGGGCAAATCGCGCTGCAAATGCTGGATGAACTGCTGCCTAGCGCTTGCATTTTATGTGGCGGCAAAAGCCGAGATGCGCTATGTGCCACTTGCTGCACCAACTATTCTCATCGCCACCCTGCGCGCTGCACTTGTTGCGCGATTCGATTACCTGAATTTAGCCATTCTCCACAGTGCGGCAATTGCTTAACCCACCCACCGGCATTTAATTTAACCTTCGCCGCCACCGACTACGCACCACCCATTGATCAGTTACTGCAGGCTTTAAAATTTCACGCAAAACTTCCACTAGCCAAAGCATTCGGCCGCCTCTTGAGTGAGCTAGCGGCACCTCATCAAGCCGGCGATCTGATCATTGCTGTTCCGCTATCACTAGAACGACTGGCAGAAAGAGGATTCAATCAATCGTTGGAAATTGCGCGTGCGTTAGCGCAGCATTGCAAGTTGCCGTTGGCGTCCAATGTTTGTCTGCGGGTTAAACATACTCAAACTCAAGCCTCTCTGCCTATGCATCAAAGGCGGGTTAACATGCGAAACGCATTCGCAGTTCAAAATAGTCATCTCATCAACGGTAAGCGTATCCTGCTAGTCGATGATGTAATGACTACCGGTCACACCCTGAATGAATTAGCTCATTGCCTTAAGCGGCACGGCGCCAGTCATGTGACTAATTTTGTCGTTGCACGAACACCGATACGTTGAGATTTTTAGCGGAGAACAAAGTGTTTCATGTCGTATTAGTCGAGCCGGAAATCCCTCCTAACACAGGCAATATCATTCGCTTGTGCGCTAACACTGGAACCGTGCTGCATCTCATCGAACCCTTAGGCTTTCCTTTGGATGATGCAAAAATGCGCCGCGCCGGTTTGGATTATCACGAGTATGCCGACATGCAGGTACACGCAAATTGGTCAGACTTTATGGCGATCGCCCAACCTGACCCATTACGCATTTTTATTCTTACTACGCACGGTTCAGCACTCTTTTCCAGCACACGCTTTCAGCCCGGTGATGTGTTTGTGTTTGGCTCTGAAACACGGGGCCTAGATCCACAATTACGCGACTCTTTTCCGACTGAGCAACGCATCCGATTACCTATGCGACCAGAGAATCGCAGTCTCAATTTATCGAACTCCGTCGCTATTACTGTCTATGAAGCCTGGCGCCAAAATAACTTCGCTGGCGGTAGCTGAATAAACTAAAGGCGCCCAGTCCTGCAGACTTATAATTTTATTTTTCAACGCTACTCACGCTAGGAATTCACCATGCTTAAACAACTCGTCGCTGGAATTTTCACCCTCCTGCTAATAGGCAGCGCTCAGTCCCACGCCGTTAAGGCCGGTGATCTCGTGATTGAACATGCACATGCTCGTGCCTCTATGGGCAACATGCCTAACAGTGCGACTTTTCTGCACATCGCAAATAAAGGCAAAGCTGATGATGCTTTACTGTCGGCCAGCACCACCATCGCTGAGCGTGTTGAGCTACATACGATGAGCATGGAAGGTGATGTGATGAAGATGCGGACGGTTGATAGCGTCGAACTTAAAGCAGAGAACACTATCAGCATGAAACCTGGCCAAGGCCCTCATGTGATGCTGTTTGGACTGAAAAAATCACTTAAGGCTGGCGAGAAATTCCCCATGACGCTGAATTTTCGTAAAGCAGGTGCTGTTGAAGTGTCAGTCGAAGTGATGGATATGACTGCTCATGGCAACCATGGCGCTGGTCATGGTCACGAAGAACACAAACATTAAGTGATTAAACCGCCGGGCTGGCTTGTGGTGCCAGCCTGGCAGTGGCCTCTTTTCGATAGCGGTTCAAATCCTGAACTGACTCAAACGAACGCTCGAACAACAGTGACAGATTGTGCAGTATGCGATCGATCACTTTCTTTTCCCACTCACCATCAAACTGTATTTGCTTATCCAACCAACCCTCTAACCAATCAGGGTCCGGCAGTCGACTCTGTATCGTATCGTTGGGATACAGCGCCTGGTTCACATGCAAATTCGTGGGGTGCAATGGCTTCTCTGTACGGCGCGCGGATGCCATCAACACGCCAATCTTGGCGAACGCCGCGCGTGCGGTATCGCCCGATTCTTGCAGCGCTTTTTTCATGTAGCGCAAATACGCACCACCATGACGCGCCTCATCTTGACTAATGATTTTATAAATCTGTTTAATGACGGGTTCGGTGTGCCATTCAGCAGCGCAGCGGTACCAGTGATTCAATCGCACTTCGCCACAAAAATGCAGCATTAGTGTTTCTAACGGAGGCGCAGGATCGAACTCAAAACGCACGTTGTGTAATTCTTCTTCGGTCGGCACCAACTCAGGACGAAACCGCCGCAAGTACTCCATCAAAACCAATGAATGTTTTTGCTCTTCGAAAAACCACACTGACATAAATGCTGAAAAATCACTGTCGTGTCGGTTATCGCGTAAAAACATTTCGGTGGCAGGCAAGGCTGCCCACTCAGTGATGGCGTTCATGCGTATGGTTTGCGCCTGCTCATCAGATAATTGAGCCGCGTCGAACTGATCCCATGGAATGTCTTTTTCCATGTTCCAGCGTACTTGCTCAAGCGAGCGAAAGAGTTCGGGATACAGCATGTATGAGTGATATTTAGTTTTGTTGAATGTAAGAAGTTTACCAACAAAGAGTGACAGTTCCATTTCGAATGTGTCTCAAAAATGGGGTCTATTCAAGTAATGAAGTACTAACCTTGATACTACGTTATCTTTTAGTCAACAACGATTGAGCCAAAACGATAAGCAGGCTAAAGATCATTGAGCGTACCCAATATTCGGCGAGCGTGCAGTTTCACCCGCGCGCGCTCGTCAGCATCTAATTTTTGTAAATTCTTGGTCATTAACGCAGTACGAGGGTTAGATGATAGGGTTGCTTCATGGCGATCAATAAAGTTCCAGTACAGCGTGGTGTAAGGGCAAGCCTTATCACCCGCACGCAGTTTGGGATCGTATTTGCACGACGTGCAGTAATTACTCTGACGGCCTATATAGGCACCACTCGCCACATATGGCTTACTAGTAAATCGACTACCGCAGGCATGCAAGGCCATGCCGGAGGTGTTGGGCAACTCTACCCATTCAATCGCATCGACATAAATCGCTAAAAACCAGTCGCCCACTTGTTGCGGCGATAGCTGGGCCAGCGTCGCAAAATTTCCAATAACCATTAGCCTTTGTATGTGATGGGCATAGCCCCACTCTAAGGTTTGTTTCAGACTGTCGCGCATACACGCCATATCTGTCTCGCCGGTCCAAAACCACGCAGGCAATTCGCGCTCGGCCTGGTAGTGATTCGCCTCTTTTAAGCGTGGCATATCCAGCCAGTACACACCACGAATAAATTCACGCCAACCCAACACTTGACGAATAAACCCTTCAGCGCTTTCCAAACTCACCTTGCCCTGTTGATAGGCTTGCTCAACTGCTGCAATCACCTCGCGCGGATTGAGCAAATGCAGATTTAGTGCAGCCGATAGCAGTGAATGCCAACCCAGCGGTGTGTTGGTCCACATCGCATCTTGATACTGACCAAACGAGGTCAATCGTGTGTCGACAAATACATTCAATGCATGCAATGCCTGCTCGCGAGTCACTGGCCAGGCGAAATTTTTAAGCTGCCCTGGATGATCGGGGAAAAATTTTTCAACTAGCTGCATCACTTGTTCAGTCACTGCATCAGGCTCGAAAAACGCAGGCTCCGGTATCGCACCAGGCCCTGTGCGTTTTGGATAAGCGCTGCGGTTGTCTTCATCAAAATTCCATTTGCCACCGACAGGTTCATCGCCTGCCATCAGCACTTTGAATCGCTTTCGCATCACGCGATAAAAAAATTCTAGGCGTAGCTCTTTTTTTCCCTTACCCCATTCCGCAAATTCGGTTCTACTGCAGAGAAAGTGCGTGTCATCCATCATGCGCAATGCTGTGTTTCCCTCGTCGCACGTCTCGCGAATCATCTCTTGCATACGCCACTCACCCGGCTCAACGACACGCAGCGTTTCCGGACGATGACGTTGCAAAGCGATAGTCAATCGCTCCCCGAAACCCGGCGGATGAGGCTCATCCAGTTGAATGTAATCAAACGGCCAGCCACGCTCGGCCACCTGATTCGCAAAATGGCGCATCGCCGATAGAAACAGCGCAGTACGCGCCTTGTGCGACCAGACATACTTAGCCTCACCCACCGCCTCTATCATGAGCACGCAATCCTGAGTCGGATCGAAGTTTTCCAAAGCGGGACTATCGAAATTCAGCTGGTCGCCCAGTACCAATATCAGGTTGCGCATTGAACTCTCTAATCAAATAGGGCTATTGCAAGAACTTTTGCGGGCAAACAATGCCCAAAAGGGCATGACCCGAATCACAGGGAATTTCAAAAATTAAAACGTATTTTTCCCTCACCATGCCTTGCACCTAAATGCCGGGAATACGCTAGAATGACTCATCAGTTTAAGTTAAAACCTCCCGGTATAGATCAAACATGACGAAATTATTAGTGAAATTGCAAGCCACGGCTATCCTCCTGATGCTCGCCACTGTTTGCACGCTGGCACCGACTGTCGCTGCAGCGGAAGAGTGTCCGACACTGCTGAATCACAAATTCAATCGCTTGCAAGACGACTCACCTCAAAACCTGTGTCAGTACGCCGGAAAAGTCACACTAGTGGTCAACACCGCGAGCTACTGCGGGTTTACCTCACAATACGAAGGTTTGGAAAAACTGTATGCGAATTACAAAGACAAAGGCTTGGTTATTCTTGGCTTCCCATCGAATGACTTCAGCCAGGAACCTGGCAACAATAAAGAAATCGCCGATTTTTGCTACAACACCTACGGCGTGAAGTTTCCTATGTTCGCAAAGTCTTCTGTCAAAGGCAAAGAAGCGAATGCTATGTTTGCCGCTTTGTTTAAAGCTGGCGCAAAATCACCCGCATGGAATTTCAACAAATACTTAATTGACCGTGAAGGCAAACTGGTAGGCAGCTACGGGAGCACCACTCGTCCCGATGAGAAAACGTTTGTCAGTGCTCTTGAAAAAGCGCTTGCTGGTCAATAAATTCATACTGAGCATTTGCGAACCTAAACAAATACGACGTTGTACTAGTTTTTTGCTGCGACGCCTCCCGATTGATTCGGTGGCCACGTGAGGGTGATCTTCCCCCATTTGTATTTCTCCCTGACCGGCGTCGCTGCTTTTTTATATTCCGATAAACTCAAGCTAGGCTCTGCGTTTTACCACCTTAGTAAAATACAGTTTGAGCAATCCCTTATCTCCCATCGTTTGGATTACGTATGAAAGTCGCCGTTATAGGTTCAGGTATTTCGGGGCTGACAGCTGCATGGCAGCTATCGCGCGACGGTCATGAAGTTTCATTATTCGAAGCAGGCTCATACTTTGGTGGACATACCAATACCGTCGATGTCACTCTTGATGGAATCACCCATGGCGTAGACACAGGCTTTCTAGTATTTAATCACCGTACCTATCCCAATCTAATTCGACTCTTTGATGAATTAAAGGTCGAGACAGCGGCCAGCGAAATGACATTCGCGGTAAAAATTCCACTGCCCGATGGCAGCACCTTGGAATGGGCCGGCGCCGACCTCGACACCGTATTTGCTCAGCGGCGCAATTTGTTCAATCGGCCATTTTTGCGAATGCTAAAAGATATCGTTCGCTTTAATCGACAAACTACTGCCATGGCTAAAACCGACGGCATGCTCGAGTCAATTTCAGTAGGCGAATTTCTTGATCGCCACCACTACAGCACTGAGTTTCGGAACTGGTATTTACTGCCCATGGCTGGTTGCATCTGGTCATGCCCGACAGAGCAAATGTTAGCTTTTCCTTTAGCTACCTTCGTGCGCTTTTGTAGTAATCACGGCTTGATACAAATTACCAATCGCCCGCAGTGGCGCACCGTTACCGGCGGCGCAAAGCACTACGTGCAAAAAATACTGCCAACTATCGCGCACACGTTTTTAAATACGCCGGTCCACTCAGTAACGCGCATTGGCATGGGAACGCCAGAAATACGAATTGAAACTGCCACCGGAACAAAGATATTCGAACACATCGTTTTAGCTGCGCACAGTGATCAAAGTCTCGCTATGCTGTCTGACGCCAGCGAGCATGAAAAACGTATCTTGTCGGCCGTTCGATATCAACCTAATCACGCTATTTTGCATACTGATACTCAGTGCTTGCCCACGCTAGAAAAAGCCTGGTCCGCATGGAATTATGAAACAGCGGGCACACCTGAGCCGCGTGTTTGCGTTCACTATTTGCTCAACAAATTACAACCACTGCCGTTTAAACAATCCGTCATCGTCACGCTCAATCCCGTATCACGCATTGCCTCTGAAAAAATCATCGCTGAGTTTAATTATGCGCACCCCGTTTTCGATGCGAAGGCTATCGCTGCACAGCACGCACTGCCTGCTGTTCAAGGACAGCGAAACACTTGGTTTGCAGGCGCATGGACTGGCTATGGATTCCATGAAGATGGTCATAAATCAGGTCTAGAAGTAGCACGCGCTATCGGCCAGCGATCGCTCAACGCGTGATATGCAAACGCTGACTCATCAACCGTTAATTAGCACTGGTCTCGTTAGGCATAGTCGCTTACGACCTGCTGGTAATACCTTTAGTTACAGCGTGTTCACGCTGATGCTTCCCCTCAGAACTTTGGGTAGCGCTGCTTTTTCTAATGGCGTGTGTTCGCGTAATCGATTCAATCTGATGTCGTTCCATGATTGTGATCACGGTGATGGAACGACGCCGTTAGTGACATGGATCGATCAGTTACTAGAGTCTGAAAATATCCGCGATGCTGATGGAGAAATCTGGCTGCAGGCGTTTCCGCGTGTACTCGGGTATGTATTTAATCCTGTCTCTTTTTGGTTTTGTCATCGCAGTGATGGCTCGCTGCGCGCGATTGTGTGCGAAGTGAACAATACCTTTGGTGAACGACATTTCTATTTGCTCGATACCGGATCCGCAATGCCGTGGGGCTTACAACTCACATCGAAAAAAGTCTTTCATGTGTCACCCTTCTGCGCAGTCGAGGGCAGCTACCGTTTTCGCTTTATGCGCACCACAAAAAAGCTTAGCAATATCAATAAAGAATGCGTCGTCGCTCGAATTGATTATCATGATGATCAAGGGCCGCTGCTACTGACCAGCATTTCAGGACGCTTAGAGCCACTCACTACACGCAGCGCAGCAAAAGCTTTTTTTCGCCATCCATTAATGACCATAGGGGTCATTGGTCGCATTCACTGGCAAGCGCTTAAACTATTTACTAAGCGCGTACCGTTTTTTCGCAAACCCCTTCCACCACCTACACCACTGAGCCGATGAACAAGCCCTCCTCACCATCCTTCTCGCTCAAGGAAGCCAATTCAGACAATCTTGCTGTAAATAGCAAAGTACCCGCACAGGTTCAATTACTGCTGCGCATGTTGTCGCGACTTGAACATGGTAGCCTGAAGCTAGAATGCCCCGACGGAAAATTACTGAAATTCGGTAACGAAGACCCAACAGTGACTCTGTCACTGAAAAGTTGGGAACCCTTTCTAGCCGCCATACGTTCAGGCGATATTGGTTTTGCTGAAAGCTATCTACAAGGTGAGTGGCAAACAGATAATCTCGCACAGTTGATCGAGTTATTCATCCACAATCGCAACGCGCTTGAATCAGCAATCTATGGAAGCTGGTGGGGCAGTTTGCTGTATCGAGTCAAACATCTTTTTAATCGCAATTCGCGTGCGGGCAGTCGTCGCAATATTCATGCGCACTACGATATCGGGAATAGCTTTTATACCCTGTGGCTAGATCCCTCCATGACCTATTCCAGCGCCTTATTTGCGCAACCGGAATTCAGTTTGCAACAAGCTCAGCACGCAAAGTACGAGCGCATATTTTCTGAAATTAATGCGGGGGTAGGTAGTCGTATTCTAGAAATTGGTTGTGGCTGGGGTGGGTTTGCTGAACTCGCTGCCAAAAATGGAGCGCACGTCACTGGACTAACCTTGTCCACAGAACAGCTAGCCTTTGCAGAAAAGCGTTTACACGATGCTGGAGTAAGTGAACGAACGGAATTACGACTGCAAGACTATCGCGATACCGAAGGTGAATTCGATGGCATTGCTTCGATTGAAATGTTTGAAGCTGTCGGTGAAGAATATTGGGATAGCTACTTTGCCTGCATTGCAAAAAATCTCAAAACAGGTGGCCGAGCCTGTGTACAAACGATCACGATTGCTGATGACTTATTTGAGCGCTACCGCAAGGGGACCGACTTTATTCAGCAGTATATTTTTCCGGGTGGGATGTTGCCCTCACCATCAATTTTTAGAGCGCATGCGCAACGTCATGGCTTAAGGGTCGTGAATGAATTAGCTTTTGGCCTGGACTATGCACGCACCTTAAGTTTATGGGATCAGGCATTCGAGGAGGCCTTACCCTCCGTTAAAGCGCAAGGATTTGATGAACGATTCATACGCACCTGGAAGTTTTATCTCGCTTACTGCGAAGCGGGCTTCCGTGCAAGCAGCATCGATCTGTTTCAATTTACTTTACAAAAAAATTAAGCGCCAGCATGACGCATGAAACCAGCGTCGATGTTATTCACGCACCCCATCTAACTGGCAAAGCGCTGCTAAGTTATGGGCTGTTTGGCTTACCTCTTGCAATGGTGGCCATGCCTGTGTACGTGCAAGCACCGGCACTGTATGCGGGAAGCTTTGGTTTATCGCTCACCTTAGTCGGTACGATTTTATTGGTCGCACGATTATTGGATGCATTTTCAGATCCGCTACTTGGGTATTGGATGGATCGATCTTCTGCTACACGCGGTTATGCAGGTTTTGTGTTGATGTCATTGCCCTTGCTCGTCACAGGCTACCTTGCACTCTTTCATCCACCCACCACTATCGCTAATGACATTGCCACGTTAAGTGCATGGTTTGCTGGCAGCCTTGGGTTGGTATATCTGGGATTTAGCTTAGCCACCATCGCTCACAATAGTTGGGGCGCGAGTTTGACTCAGCAACGTGGAGCGCGAGCGCGTCTAACTGCATTTCGCGAAGGCTTTGGATTAGTCGGTGTAATGATTGCCGCTGCTGTACCTGCCCTGGTTGGAATGAATGCGCTATCTATGACTTTTGTTATCGCTCTCGCTATCACCGCTTGGCTGCTGATTCGTCATGCGCCGCGTGCGCACAGCGGTGCATCAGTCAGCGAAGATTGGCGCGCCCTGATCGTACCTTTGCAAAGTGCAAAATTTCGCTGGTTGCTAGCTGTGTTTGCTATCAGTGGCATTGCAGCCGCCATACCGGCTACTTTATTTTTATTTTTTGCGACGGATCGTCTGCAACTGGCATCGTATGCGGGACTATTCCTGGTTATTTATTTTGCCGCTGCTGCCCTCGCCTTACCGCTATGGGCGACACTCAGCAAACGCATAGGTGAAGCACGCGCATGGCTGCTATCGATGCTGCTCTCGGTAATAGTTTTTGTTTGGGCGTGGCAGCTTGCCGCAGGTGCCTTGTATTCCTTTGCAGTGATTTGTATTTTTTCAGGAGCAGCACTCGGTGCTGACCTCGCTTTACCACCCGCCTTGCTGGCCGGAGTGATTGGATCTGCAGGACACAGCGGACAGCGCGAAGGTGCCTACTTCGGCCTCTGGAATTGGATGACGAAAATGAACCTCGCACTTGCCGCAGGCATCGCCTTACCACTGCTTGACTACTTAGGTTACACACCGGGGCGCCCGACAGAACATGGCTTACTAGCACTCGGCATCACCTATGCCCTGTTGCCTTGCGCTCTGAAATTGGCTGCTGCTGCGCTTTTGTGGTGTGCCCCATTAAGAGAAGTGTAATGATGATGAAACGCTACTTTGAGAGGATGAACACAGATGATCAACCTATGGATGCGAACAGTACTTCTCTGTATCGCGACACTACTAACTAGTTGCGGAACCACTATGACGCCCTCGGAATACGCCTCAGAAACTCCAGCACTTGACCTGCAAACCTATTTCAATGGAACCGTTGATGCTTGGGGCATGTTTCAAGATCGGTCAGGCAAAGTCATTAAACGTTTTAAGGTCGTGATTCATTGTAGTTGGCAAGGCGATACCGGCACGTTGGATGAAGATTTCATCTACTCCGATGGTACAAAGCAAAAACGTGTTTGGACCTTGAAGAAAATGGCCGATGGTAAATATATCGGCACCGCTGATGATGTGGTCGGTGAAGCTAATGGACAAGTAGGCGGGAATGCATTGAACTGGAAATATGTTTTAGCTTTGCCTGTTGATGGAAAAGTTTATAACGTGAATTTCGATGACTGGATGTATTTGATGGACGATCAAGTCATGCTCAATCGCGCAGTGATGAGTAAGTTCGGTTTTCGTTTAGGTGAAGTGACCCTATCCTTTCAGAAGAGGCCACAGTAATGACGCAAATAGCGCCGACCACGGCCTTTGGTAATCGCGGTGGCGCGATGAATCCACCTATTCGCCATTGGAAAGGCGCGCGCGTCTGGGTGATCGGCGCTTCAACGGGTATCGGTGCGGCTACTGTCAGCCTGCTACTCAATAAGGGTGCACAGGTTGCTTTGTCGGCTCGCAATACCTCGGCATTGCAAACGCTGGCCGAAAACAATGCGCAGGCACTGGTGCTGCCCTTAGATATCACTCAACACGCGGACGTACAAAAAGCGCATGACCATCTGCTTTCAGCATGGGGCAGTATCGATATCGTTCTCATCGTAGCTGGCGTCTACAATGAAATGCGGGCAGATTCCATCGACATGTCCGTTGTTAATCAAGTGTTGGATATCAATCTACGCGGCACATTTAATTGTATCGATGTCGTGCTGCCGACTTTACTCAAGCAAACCTTCGGTGGCATAGGCATAGTCTCATCGGTTGCTGGCTTTTCTGGCTTACCGAAAGCGCTCGTATATGGCCCAAGTAAAGCCGCATTAATCAACCTGTGCGAGTCGCTGTATTTCGATTTGAGTCGACGTGGCAATGCGGTCTATATGATCAACCCAGGCTTTGTAAAAACACCCGCTACTGCGAATAATGATTTTGCTATGCCCGGTCTGATCAGCGCTGACGAGGCCGCGCACGAAATACTGACGGGTATGGAGCAAGGACAGTTTCATATCCACTTCCCTAAGCGCTTTACCAATTGGCTGCGTTTGGCACGCCTACTGCCCTATCGCTGGTATTTTTATTTCATACACAAGGTGACGGGCTTATGAATCACCAAGAACATCTCACGACATTGATTGAATTTTTTAATCAAATCACACTCGAAAGTGCGAATCATCTAGGCGATTTTTATACCGCTGACGCCTACTTCAAAGATCCATTCAATGAAGTGCGCGGCGTCGAAAAAATCACTCCCATCTTTACTCACATGTTCGCTCAAGTGGATGGGCCACGATTTGTCGTGACGGGCCATGTACTTCAAGGTGAGCAGGCATTTTTAACCTGGGACTTTTTATTTCGCATGAAACGATTTTCGACTGACGAACAATGCATACGCGGCGCCACGCACATACGATTTGCCCATGATGGGCGCGTAGAATTTCATCGCGACTACTGGGATGCTGCAGAAGAGTTGTACGAAAAGCTACCCGTACTGGGCGCGCTCATGCGCGGCCTAAAACGCATGGCACGTAACTAACCCATTCCAATTTAATTTTTAGTCGGAGCTTTGCGTTTTCTGGGCGCATTTTTTTTTGCCGCTGCAGGACTGTTATCAGACGTCTTGTGGTCGGACGCCATCGCTTGATTCACCGCCTGAGAAAAATTTTGCTGTACCGTATTCCACCAAGCGTTGGAGTTAGCCATATGTGCCGTAAAGTCAGATGGACTAGGCATTTTATCGAAGGCCTCATTATTGCTAGCTGACGCAGTGTTTGATGCGGGCTTGGCCGCTTTGGAATCAGCCGCTGTTGGACTAGTCGCTTTAGCAAAACTCTCGCTCATGGACTGCAGCGCTGTCAGCGTGGCACTTTGCACTTCCAGCGTTTGTATCGTGCCGCGCAACATGTTCATGTTCATCTGCAACCACGATTCGACCGCCTTGAGATCAGCGATCTGTTTATTCAAATCATCGGGCGACATGGATGGCATAGTCATACCGGGAACTTTCATCGAACCCCAGAAATTGCGCACAAACTCCAAGGTATCATTCATCGTACCCGCACCTGTTGTACCGAATTTATTGTCTGACATGAGCTCTCCCAACTAAGTTAGTTATCAGCCTAACCAGACGACCGATCGGCTTCGATATTCAGAGATTAGCAGATTGGAGACTTCAGGCACCCCAAATTCTTAAGCTACAAGACGCACCTCAAATGCAACACTCACTCTTTGCAGATTGTTTAAAACTGTTACCAACCCTAAGCCTCAAGCAGTGAACGCATTACACTAACGGGATGGAAAAGCGCTCTTTACTAACGGCACTCTGGCCACCAAATCGAAAACTCTGGCTCCCGCTCGGGGTCATTGTGGTGATTTTGATAGCCCATCTCCTAGTCATACAGTGGGCGCAAGACAGCCTGGAATTTATGCGGCTACTGGATGCGGATAATGAGCCGGTAGAGATAGCCCTGCATGTACCCACCCCAGCCGTTCCTGCACAACCGACGGCTGTAGCACCCAAAAAAATGCCACCCGCCGCTTCAATACCGGTTAATCCCGCGCCAGCTAGTGAGCAAGAAGTGAGCCCCACAACGTCACCGCGCGTCGATACAGCGGGCGATGCGAATACCATTCCTAACAACGAATCCACAACTCAGACTCGCACAGATGGAAATACCACGACCACAGCATCAGTAAATTCCAGCCTGACGAATGACACAGCAGAGAAAAAATCTGAACCTGAAGCAGCGACGGTACTCAAATCAAATGCACCGCCTTTTTTATTCGAGCAAGTCAGCTTTCCACCATCGGCCGAATTACGTTACAACGCCTTAGCCGCTCAAGGGGCGCGTAGCCTATCGGGTAGCGGTAACATCGTGTGGCAAAACGATGGACAAAGTTACTCCATCAAAGGTGAAGCTAGCGCATTACTACTGTCGTTACTGAGCTACCAAAGTAGCGGACAACTCAGCAAAGCTGGCATACTGCCCGACCTGTACTACGAAAAACGTATTGGAAAGTCGGCGACGCAAACGCATTTTGTGCGTGAGCGCAAAACGATTAGTTTTTCTGCTTCGACTGCGACTTATGAAATACAAGGTGGTGAACAAGATCGCGGTAGCGTGATCTGGCAACTGGCGGGGATCGCACGCGGCGACCCCAATAAATTAGAACCAGGTCTGATATTTGACTCGGTAATTGCAGGCAGCAAGGCTGCTGATCATTGGCGCGTACAAATCAGCGGCAAAGAAAGCCTGACGCTGGTAGATGGCACTATCGCTGCCTGGCATTTTTCATTAACACCTGCAGCAAGTAGTTTTGATTATCAAATCGACTTATGGCTTTCACCAGACAAAGAATGGTATCCCGTCAAAATAATGTACGCCAATCGTGCGGGCGCTAACCTCACGATGACATTAGAAAAAATTCAAAAGAAGTAGTGCTTATATGAATAAAAAATTATTGCTATCAAGTTTAGTTAGTTTCCTATGGCTGGGATTCGCCACCTTCACTCATGCTCAAGAAAAAATCAGTCCGCCACCTTCAGCCAAATTAGATTACGTGATCCGTGCTGATCTGCATGGCCTATCGCTAGAGGGTAATGGCACGATAGACTGGCAATTCAATTCACCTAAATATCGACTGCAGTTTGATACACGTAGCCCATTGATTGGATTACTGCTTTCAGAGCGAAGCGAAGGTAGTATTGAGCGCCGCAACTTACTGCCTACCAGTTTTTATTCCAAGCGATTTCGCAAAGATCCCACCACAGTGAATTTCGATCGTCAGGCAGGCAGCATTATTTTTCCAGGTGATACGGCCGCGTTAAAACTCGAAGGTGGAGAACAAGATCGTATCAGCGTACTGTGGCAGCTAATCTCCATGGTCAGAGCAACGCCGGCACGATTTAATGACGGTTCACCATGGAAGTTTTTCGTGATTGGACATCGAGGCGGTGAAAGCTGGACGTTTACCGTCGAGGGTAGACAACGTTTACGCACCGCACTGGGCGAAGTTGATAGTCTTCATTTAGTGCATCTCCCTGCTGAAAATACCAAGGCGCCCAAAGTCGACATCTGGCTAGCGCAAAGTATAGATTGGTTGCCCGTTCGAATACGCTTCTCAGAAGAGAATGGCGATACGATAGAGCAGACGCTGGAAAGGATACAAAAGAAGTGAGTAACTCTGCGCTCGTACTTTTTTCCGGTGGACAAGACTCGGCTACCTGCCTTGCCTGGGCGCTCTCGCATTATGAACATGTAGAGACCGTAGGCTTTAACTACGGACAACGGCACCACATTGAGCTCGAGCGCAGACCTATCGTAAGTAACGCACTACGACAACTCAACCCTGATTGGGATGCGCGACTGGGTATTGATCACCTGCTCGACCTAAGTGTATTGAGCAAGATCTCCGATACAGCATTAACCAGCGATACGAAAATCGCCATGCAAGACAATGGTTTGCCAAATACCTTTGTTCCCGGTCGAAATTTATTGTTTGTAACCGTCGCAGCCGCACTCGCGTATCGTCGTGGAATTAACACCTTAGTCGGCGGCATGTGTGAGACGGATTATTCGGGATATCCCGACTGCCGCAACGACACGCTACGCGCCCTCGAAAACGCTTTGCAATTGGGTATGCAATCAACCATACGACTCGAAACGCCTTTGATGTGGCTAGATAAATCTGCCACTTGGTCACTCGCTGATAAATTAGGCGGCAAAGACCTCATTGAATTAATACGCACAGAGACACATACGTGTTATCTGGGCGAGCGCGGCACCTTGCATGCATGGGGCTATGGCTGTGGTGAGTGCCCTGCGTGTGAATTGCGTGCGCGCGGATATGAAAAATTTATAGCCACATCAAACGCTTGATTCCCGTTCTTGATTTACATTCTTGAATCATATTTTTGAATCACACGACTAAAGCTCAATAAAAAAAGGCGGATCCTGATCCGCCTTTTTTACTCTTACAATACTGCAATCAAATGACTGTATCGCGCGCATCTCGTATCGGGATAGTTGCGTACTTAACTGAGTTAGCATCATTTCTGTAAATCAAAGGCTTGTCTTGTGCAGCAGCTGAACGCGCATGCAGTACAATTTTTTTCACATCATCATGATGCGGCGATTTACCACAAACGGGATCGGCTGCTTCAGCATCACCCAGTAACGCATACGCCTGACAACGGCAGCCACCAAAATCTTTTTCTTTATCGGCACAACTACGGCAAGGCTCTTTCATCCATTCAAAGCCACGATAACGATTAAATGCATCGCTTCGATACCAAATATCGTCTAACTTTTCTTCAGCAACATTCGGGAATTTCAATCCTGGAAGAGTTTTCGCCGCATGGCAAGGCAAAGCCGAACCATCTGCTGCCACCGCTAAAAATACCGAGCCCCAGCCATTCATACAGGCCTTAGGTTTATCTTCAAAATAATCAGGAACTACAAACAGCAGTCGTAATTTGTTACCCAATTTAGCGCGGTATTCATTCACGATAGCTTCGGCACGCTCTAACTGCTCACGTGAGGGCATCAACTGATCGCGATTAACATGCGCCCAAGCATAATACTGAGTATTCGCTAGTTCGAGATATTCCACGCCCATCTCTACCGCCATCTCGATGATGCGACCGATGTGATCTAAATTGTAGCGGTGCAAAACCACGTTCAGAACCATCGGGTAATCGTATTTTTTAATCAACTTAGCAACACGATTTTTCAGATCAAAGGTTTTTGTGCTGGAGAGAAAATCATTCATCTCCTTGGTGGAATCTTGAAATGAAAGTTGAATATGATCCAGACCCAGCGACTTCATTTTTGAAATACGCTCTTCAGTTAAACCCACACCCGATGTAATCAAGTTGGTGTAATAGCCCAGTTGGTGCGCCTCGCCGATCAACTCTTCCAGATCATCACGCACCAAAGGCTCGCCACCGGAAAATCCTAATTGTGCTGCGCCCATTTTGCGCGCCTGCCGTAATACATCTTTCCACTGATCGGTGGTGAGTTCTTTTTTATCTTCCGCATAGTTCAACGGGTTGTAGCAGAACACACAATGGAGTGGGCAACGATAGGTAATCTCCGCCAGCAACCAAAGGGGTGGCGGTATTTGTTTGGTTTCAGATAAATCAGACAATCCAACCTCGCTCGGTAGCAATTTCTAGAAATCCAGTCACATCTTTTTCTAAGCCCGTGGCATTGAATGACTGCTCAATATCAGCAATGATGGCGTGCACATCACGCTCACCATCGCAACGCTTCAAGATTTCAGAGGCGCTTTGATTCAGTTTCACCATACCTTCAGGATATAGCAGCACATACGCTTGCTGCGCTTCTTCGTACTGCATGCGAAACAGTCGCGCCAGTTTGGGTTTTGCAGTTAAATCAGTCATGTTTATTTTCTGGATGATTCAAGGATAGGCTTTTTCAATTGCATCAGAGATTTGCCAAAGTACATCGAGCTTGAACTGCAAAATTTCCAATGCACGCTCTTGCTGCTCGCGCGTGGTGAAATAATCCAGCGTCACTTGCAAACCATGTTCGACATCACGCTCAGCGAGAATCACGCGACTACGAAAATAAGCCAAGCCTTCTTCTTTAACCCATGGGTAATGCGTCGGCCAGTTCGCCAAACGGTCTTTGTGAATCTTTGGCGCAAACATCTCTGTTAACGATGAACAGACAGCTTCTTGCCACGGTTTGCTTCGCGCAAAATTAACGTAAGCATCGACCGCAAATCTCACACCCGGCTGTACTTTTTTCAACGACCATAAATCTTCACGCGATAAACCCGTTGCCTCACCTAAGCGCGTCCATGCTTCAATGCCGCCCGGCTTATCGCCATAACCATCATGATCATGAATGCGCTCTATCCATTTGCGACGCACTTCACGATCCGGGCAGTTCGACAGAATCGCTGCATCTTTTACTGGGATCATCACTTGGTAGTAAAAACGATTAATCACCCAACCACGAATTTGATCGGGCGTTAATGTGCCTTCATTCATGCGCACATTGAAGGAATGGTTGATATGATAATTTTTACCTTTGGCGCGTAACTGAGCTTCAAACTCTTCGCGACTCCAAGGCATAGTTTCTTTCATAGTGACGGGTGCGTTCATAGTGTGATCTCCATACCATCGTAAGCGACTTCGATACCGTGATTCGCCAGCTGTGCGCGTTGTGGCGAGTCCTCATTCAAAATAGGGTTAGTGTTATTAATGTGGATAAGTATTTTTCTTCGTGCGCCCACACCCTCTAATACTTCTATCATGCCGCCAGGGCCTGAAAGCTGCAGATGCCCCATATCAGCGGCAGTTTTTTGCGTCAGACCCAGAGTAATCATTTCATCGCCAGTCCAGACTGTGCCATCCACTAAAACACAATCCGCCTTTTTCATCGCTTCTAGTACGTGCGGCTCAATTTCACCTAAACCTGGCGCATAGAACAAGGTTTTACCGGTCTCGATATTTTCGATTAACAAACCATTGTTGTCGCCCGGTTGCGGATTAGCACGATGCGGAGAATACGGCGGCGCTTTACTTTTTAATGGCATGGGATGAAAACGAATACCTGCCACTGCAGGTACTTCGATCGCATCAAAACGCGTTTTATCTGCCGACAAGCCTTTGATCTCGTGATGCTCAACACCACAGTAATGCGAAAGTACTTTCGCTAAAGGCAGGCCGTGATTCAAATCATCCCAAACCGAATCTGTGCAATACAGATTCAATTTTTTCTTCCCTTCGCGCAGCATGAGTAAGCCGGTGATGTGATCAATTTGTGCATCCATCACCATCACTGCAGCAATACCTGAATCGCGTATTGCTCGCGCTGGTTGCAACGCTGGATTGGAGCGCAGTTGAAAAAGAATATCTGGCGAGGCATTAATCAACACCCAGTCTGTACCGTTAGCAGACACCGCAATCGATGACTGAGTACGCGATTTCGCATTAATCGTGCCGTTACGCACACCCGCACAATTGGCGCAATTGCAATTCCATTGCGGGAAACCGCCGCCCGCCGCAGAACCAAGGACAAGAATTTTCATGATTTTCAGGAGGTTTAAATAAAAACTTACTTACTCTTTACTGCAAAAACTCAGTATGAAGCGCGAGGGGAAAACGTGCCATCAATGAGCTCAAAGGAGTCGATTAGCGCCGTAATGGCAGCTATGAATATACGGATGGAAGGTGTTACAGGCATAATTGTCTCCTCTTGCTCGCTCTGAAAACGGTGAATTTCCGTCATTCAGCGCTGTTTTTAAAGAGTTCAGGACGTTTACACGACCTGTCTCTTATGTTTTTAATTGAAGCCATTCTAGCCTGAACACTGCACAAAAATTCTATGCCTCCCAGCGCCTTCGACCAGCAACATCTTTCCACCGGTGATGGCCACAGCCTCTACCTGGCGCAGTTTGGCAAACCCAACGCACCCGCAGCAGTGGTGCTACATGGCGGCCCGGGTAGCGGCACGCAACCGTCGGTGCTTGACTGGTTCGATCTCGATTATCAACGCGTGGTGCTATTTGATCAACGCGGCGCCGGTCAATCGACACCACACGGCGACATCACACATAACGATAGCCATCAACTCGTGGCTGATATTGAATTAATCCGTACTCATCTGGGTATCGATCATTGGATGGTGGTCGGCGGCTCGTGGGGAGCGACTCTCGCGTTGTTATATGCAGGTGCGCATACCTCGCGCGTAAAGTCACTGATATTACGCGGTAGTTTCCTAACCAGTCCGCGCGAAATGACCTGGTTTTTTCAATCGCTGTGCGCCATGGTGCCGCAAGCCTGGGCTGATCTTACACAGGGCTGGACTGACAACGAACAAAGCAACGTGTTGGCAACGCTGTCCCACAAATTACTCCATGAATCACAGCAAAGTGCTGAAGATGCCGCGGCACGCTGGAGTCGTTATGAAGATTCGGTCATGCAAGCAATGGCTGGTAAACTTTCATCTAAACCCAAAGACAGCGATTCAACGGTAGTTCCTGCCCGCACTTTGGCGAAATACAGACTACAAGCCCACTATTTATCGAATGGTTGCTTTACCAGCGAGACCGAATTACTTGCCATCGCAAAAACCCTAGGTTCTATTCCAAGTGTGCTGATTCATGGAACAAATGATTTGATCTGTCCACCAGAAAATGCGCTGAAACTAGCGAATGCAATGCCGCTTGCACAGCTGCGCTGGATAGAGCGTGGAGGGCACACTCCTGCCGATCCAGCGATAGCTAAGGCCTTAAAACAAGCGATTAACGAATTGCGACAAAAATCATAAGTATTAAACCCTCGCTATTCCACGCTAGCACTCATCTCCAGCGACAATAAAAAAAAGGCTGCGCAATCGCAGCCTTTTTACTGAGTGAATCAACTCAACACACTTTAATCAGAAGTGATAACGCAGATTTGCTGACCACATGCTCATTTTCAAGTCAGAGTACTCGCCGAAGTAAACATACTCTAGTCCGGCTGACCACTCTTTACTAAACTTATAACCCAAGCCCGCACCAATTAACCCACGAAGTTTTGTTCTATTATCACCAGCCTCTTCGTAGCGGTTTACTGTTCCGCCTAATTTGCCGTAAACCGAAACTGCCTCGCTTAAAGGATAAGTAGCCACACCAGCCAAATATAGGGACTGAGTATCCAATTTGACTCCCAATGGCTTCACACTACCGAAATGCACATAACCCACTTCATAGCCCACCATATCGGTCACTGACTGACCGTATGCAATACCAACGGCCGTAGCACTTTTATCGACAAGGGGATGATCGTACCTTGACTCTCCAACGCTTACTGATACGTAACTATCTTCAGCGTGGGCAAACAGGGGCACTGCCAACGCACATCCCAGTAAAGCAGCGATCAATGAATTTTTCATGCGTAGTTCCTCTTTAAAAGTAAATCAAAATCAAAAACACTTGTGCAAAGAACGTTCTCAAAAATCCTCTTTAAAAAATCTTTATTGCTTCTAAGAGGCTTTTTAATTACTGGCGCGATTCTACGAAGGCATCGTTGCGAAAATCAAATCGAGGTTGCTTAAATAAGACGTAATGTGCTCAACAATCTTGTTTTGATTAAATAGCCTCATCTCGACGAAAAAAATAACGAAGCAATTTCGGTACAATCATTTTTTAAAAGTGATAAAGCAAGCCTGCTGACATCAGCGAAAGTTCTGATCCATCCACCGCTGTACCAAAGTAGGTGTATTCCACTACAGCAGAAATTTCTTTGGAGAACTGAAATTTCAAACCAGCTCCAACCAAGACCTGAGTTTTTCGAAAAGTTGAGTCCTCAGTCAAAACGGTCACATTGTTATTTTTAATAGTGATGTGAGCATTGGTGGCATGCATAACCAAACCTAATTTCCCTTGAAATGCGACCGAAGATGAAAGCGGCACGTCGCCTATGCTTGCCGCATAGAATGACTTAGTCTTGAGTTTGTCCAAGACATCGAAACCGGCACCCAAAGCAACTCTGGAACTACCCGAGCCAAAATCAATATAGCCAACTTCACCAGAAAAATTAGGTGTGATTGAGGCCCCAAAAGCAATCAAACCGCTTGTAGAAGACTTGGCAGGATCACCAGAATAAGTTGATTCGCCTGCACCTAATTTGAGGTACGAGCTTTCCGCATAACTGACCATTGGAAAAAGAAATGCACTACTCAGTAGTGACGTGAGAAATAACTTACGCATGAAGCCCCCTTAGAAATAATGAAAGTAATCACCAAGTAGGTGAATTCATCCCTGTGTTTACAGGGCATGAAATTTCATCAATTCTAGGCAGGAGTATTTAAAACAGTTGTCGCTTTATGAGCGACGATGATGGGCATAATGAATAACTGATGTACTAGTACGCTTTTTCCCATGGAATAGATAAGCGAGTCGCACATTGAATGAGGCCGACCATGCTGTAGGTTTGAGGAAAATTCCCCCACAGCTCACTACCATCAATCGATACATCTTCCGACAGTAGCCCGAGATGATTTCGACAGCGAAGTATGTTTTCGAATATTTTTCGTGCGCGCGCTTTTTCACCTGCATTAGCGAGTGCAAGTATCCACCAAAACGTACAAACGATGAAGGCTGAATCGGGCCGCCCAAAATCATCTTCTTCATCATACCTAAGTAAGAAATCACCGCGCTGTAAATGCTTTTCAATGGTACGCAACGTACCAATAAAGCGCGGATCATCGGGCTCAACAAATTGAAGCTCGCTCATTAGCAACAAGCTTGCGTCCAGCCTATCGCCATCAAAGGTAGAAACAAAACTACCTAACTGTGAATTCCATGCATGGTGCATGATGACTTTGCGTATGGTCGCCGCTTCTTTAGTCCAATACAGCGCTCGCTGTTTTAAATTTAATCGTGCAGCAATCGACGCCAATCGATCACAGGCAGCCCAGCACATCAGTGATGAAAATGTGTGTATGCGTTGAGAGCCACGCAATTCCCATATGCCCGCATCAACTTGCTGATAAACCCGAATCGCCTGTTGCCCGAGTCGCTCTAAATCAGCAAACATTTGTCGACCCGCTGGACGTTCAAGGCGCGAATCAAAAAAAGCATGAGTGCTAGCGAGTATCGCGGCACCGAAAACATCGTTTTGTACCTGACGCCAGGCTTGATTTCCCACTCGTACAGGGCCCATAGCTAAATAGCCAGGTAAATTTTCGGCCAGCGTTTCATCCAGATGCGTTTCGCGACGAATTCCATACACCGGCTGCAAAGGCATGTCGCGCGAATCGGCAATCAAATTTAAGATGTACTCAAGATAGCGCTGCATGGTGGCGGTCACACCGAGTTGATTCAGCGCGTTCACCACAAAATAAGCATCGCGCAACCAGCAATAGCGATAGTCCCAATTACGTCCACTATTGGCCGACTCAGGAATCGACGTCGTGACAGCTGCGACAATCGCACCCGTATCATCAAATGCATTGAGTTTTAATGTGATGGCCGCACGAATCACCACCTCTTGCCACTCAAAAGGAATTGCCAGATTACGCACCCAACGCTGCCAATAGGCCATCGTTGATTCGTAAAAACTTCGCCCAATTTCGCTCGGCGTACCATCTACCGTTTCATCCGGTCCCATCAACAATGTGATGCTGTCATGTAAAAAAAAGAGTTTTTCTTCGGTCAGTGCTGTCACGGACGCATCGGTGGTCACGCGCATAGATTGCGCACCCCCGTAATACGTCGTGTGATGCGCTCCACAACGTACCGCAGCACGATCAGCGCCATAATTCAAGGCAGGACGCATACGTATACCGATACGAGGCCTGCCTGAAACACGTTTGATAATCCGAACTAACATAGCCGGTGCAAACATACGACCATGTCGATAAAACCGCGGAGCGAAATCGATAATGTCTATCAGATTTCCTGTGCTGTCTTCCATACGTGTTTGCAGTATGGCCGAGTTGCGCTGATAGACCTGGCGCACCGTATGACTATCTGGAAATAAGACATCGGTAAACCCGAAAGCCTCGGGCGCCGCATCCATAGGCTCAGGGCGCAGCAAGCTACAACACAATGGATTGCTATCGAAGTGGGGATAGCACCACCAGACGATTCGTGCCTGTCGATCAATCAGTGCGCTAGTACGCGAATTTCCGATCAGGCCCAAATCTAGATTTTTCATTACCTATCAGCTTTTCAGATACCCCAGTTTTCGCTGATGTGGCAAATACTCGATCAGCAGATCCATTAACGGGATGATGGATTCATGATCGGCGATTTGATAAGACGCGGCGCTATTCGTACTAGCTCCAACCCTGATAGTAAACAAATCAGGTCGATTTAATTCAAATACATGCTCATCAGTGACATCATCACCCGCATACAAAGCGCACGATGCTCCGGTGAATGACATTAACTCGCTTACGGCTTTGCCTTTGTCATTTGCATTCGGCGGCAAAAGATTAAAAACACTTTTGCCGGTGATTACTCTGGGTACCGGAGATAAACCAGCGAAAATTTCAGGCAGTAAGCTAGCTACCTCTAACGGATGTGCAACATGCATGTAATGCACTGACAATGAGTAGCGCTTGTACTCTATCCACAGTTGTTTATCGATCGCAGCTAGTTGCGTGCTGAGTTGAGCGTGCCAATGCTCACAAATCTCTTCAAAGGTAGTGGCATGCGCCTCCCACCCAGGCAGACCTTCGATACCGTGATTACCTAATAAAAAGTCAGGTTCAAACACCAGCATACGACGCATATCGCTTATACCCCGACCTGTAACAATCCCGACCCGCGCACGGCTCTGAAGCAAATACAGTCGTTCGAGTACGACATCTGGCACGTGAACTTTTTCAGGTGAGGCTTCTAAAGGTACTAAGGTGCCATCGAAATCAAACAGACAAAGCACATCATCGCGCACAAAATCTTTTAGTTCTTGACGGCCTAATGAAGTAAAAAGTTCTTTCAACATATTTAACGCAATCCCTGATGACTATGCGAGTCAATTTTTTCACTGACACGCTGACGTCGCCGTAAGCGTGCCGCATCTAATAACATTAATCCAGCCCAACGATACACATTAAAGTCCCTAACACGCTGACGCATACTTCGCATACGTTCTCGCTGCTCAAGCTCAGGCATGGTAATCGCTCGATATAAGGCCTGCGCTCCCTGCTCTATATGATAAGGGTTGATGATGAGCGCCTCATGTAATTCGCGCGCAGCACCTGTAAATTGCGAAAGTATCAGCACTCCTAACTCATCATCGCGCGCAGCAATGAATTCCTTAGCGACCAAATTCATTCCATCATGCAGACTGGTCACCAAGCATACATCGCTACTACGATAGCAGTGAGTTAACTGCTCGCCGTCGTAATGTTCAATTCGTAAAATGATGGTAGGCGCGACTGTATTTTCATAGCGTTGATTAATATCCAGCGCCAATTTACGTACTCGCACTTCTAAATTTTGATATTCATCCAGCGATGAGCGACTGGGCGCTGCAATCTGCAACAGTGTTATTTTTCCTACTAAGTCTGGATGCGTTTCTAGCAGTCTGTCTAAAGCCTGAAATCGTTCAACGATTCCTTTCGTGTAATCCAGTCTATCCACACCCAGCGCCAAACAGTGCGCTTCTGGGAGATTCAGCTCGTGCCGGAATATTTTCTTAGCCTGAATCACATCACTGGTGGTGTCAGGCTCTGGCCAGGCAATAGAAATGGGATACGGCTCCACCTGCGTTAAATCACCACCGTGAGTAATGGTTGACGCTTCATACTCGATACGCGTTTCTAAATAACGATCGACTGTATCTAAAAAATTTTTACAATGAAATGGCGTATGAAACCCTAATAGCGTATTTCCCAACAAACCCTGTAACAACTCTTCACGCCATGGACAAATGCCGAAGGATTCTGGATTCGGCCAAGGGATGTGCCAAAACATAATGATGGTCGCTTTGGGTAATTTTTCTCTGATCATGCGAGGCAGTAACGCAAAATGATAATCCTGCACTAGTACGACAGGGTCATCAGTACGTGCCTCAGCAATAACGACATCAGCAAAGCGCTGATTCACCGCGACATACTGTTCCCAATCAGATGTGCGAAATACCGGACGCACATGAGCCATGTGACACAAGGGCCATAAGCCTTCGTTCGAAAAACCATAGTAGTAGCCCGCTTCTTCTTCCTCCGACAACCACACTCTGCGCAAAGTGTATTCCGGCCGCTTGGGAGGCACTTGCAGATGATCGTGACTATCAACAGTGGCGCGATCAGCTGAGCCACTGCCATGCGCAATCCAGGTTCCTGAACAAGCACGCATCACGGGCTCGACGGCAGTCACCAAACCACTCGCAGGCCGGCGCAACACGATGCTGTCGCCACTTTGCTCGTGTATGTAGGGTTCGCGATTCGATATGACCAACACTTCATCGCCGGCTAATTCATCATGTAAGAGTGAACGTAATTTCTCAGCAGTCCACGCTTGAGGCGATTGTTGTTGTGCTTTACGTTCACGATTCATTGTTCTTAAGTAGCAAAGCGGCTTAAGTTTATTCACCTAATGCCGCGGCCAACAACTTGGATTGAACTTTCAAATCGCGAAGTAACCATGGCTGAATGAATCCTCTGCTTAGTGCACCAGCTCGCTGGCTGACGTAAAAAATGCCCACAACACCTCTGGGGCAGTCGACTATGACTGTCGCGGCTGGGTTGACCTCAAAGCGCAGACCATAGTTTCAACAGATCGCCGGCATAAAGGCTTGGCTCAATCCAGCGCGACGTGTAAAAGAGGCTGAATGAAATCATTTGGTGCGGCGCAGCATGAAAACTTGTGTGCTTTCCTCTAGAACTCGCATGAAATAAGGCCAAGATGGTTATCATTAGCCAAAATAAGCGGGCTCGACTTGCCAAATAGGCCGGTTAGCTCAGCAATCAGAATTCATAAGAAGGCAGGCCATGGTGGAGACCAACAATCAGGCTGCGGATACTTTTCCGCGGCTATTGCAGCAGCATGCTCTCAAGCGAGCTATACACCCCGCTTTTCGCGAGAAGCATTTGGGTATTTGGCAAACAACGACTTGGGCCGACGTAGAAACCCATGTGCGCTTGTTAGCATGCGGACTGGCGGCGCTGGGTTTCAAGCGCGGAATGAATCTGGCAGTCGTCGGTGACAATCGACCTCGCCTTTACTGGGCGATGGCAGCGGCCCAATCTCTGGGCGGTGTTGCGGTGCCTCTCTATCAAGATGCGCCGGCAGCGGATATGGCCTATGTATTAGAAAACGCCGAAATTGATTTCGCTATCGTTGAAGATCAAGAACAAGTCGATAAGCTATTAGAAATTCGCCAGACCGTAAAAGGCCTGGCCCACATTGTGTATGACGATGGTCGCGGCCTGCGCAACTACACACAATCGGGCGTACATTCATTCGATAGTGTGCAAGCGTTGGGTAAGGCGCACGACAAAGATCATCCTCATTTCTTTCAGCAGCAAATCGATCTAGGGCAAGCGAACGATATCGCCGTTATCTTGTACACCTCCGGCACGACGGGCAAGCCTAAAGGCGTGTGTCATTCTCATGCAGCGATGATCGCTACGGGCCATACACTGATTGATTTTGATAAGGTCTCCGCAGAGGATGAAGTGTTGTGTTACCTGCCGCTGGCCTGGGTGGGTGATTTTCTGTATTCGTTTGCGATGTCCCATATCGCTGGCTTCTGTCTTAACTGCCCCGAATCACCTGCCACAGTGGCCACTGATTTACGCGAGATCGGCCCTACCTACTATTTTGGACCACCACGTATCTACGAAAACATTCTGACTCAAGTCATGATTCGCATTGAAGATGCCAGCGCCATCAAACGCTCGCTGTTTCATTACTTCATGCGTGTGGCACGACGCGCAGGTCTCAAGCTACTTGATGGCAAAGAGTCCGTTAGCTTGATTGATCGAATCTTATATTCGATCGGTGATCTGCTGATTTATGGCCCGTTAAAAAATGTACTCGGCATGTCACGCATTAAAGTCGCCTATACCGGCGGCGAAGCGATTGGCCCTGATTTGTTTGATTTCTACCGCTCGATCGGTATCAATCTCAAGCAACTGTATGGCATGACTGAAACCTGCGTCACCGTTTGCATGCAGCGCTCAGGCGACGTAAAGCTCGATACCGTAGGTCGCCCCATGGCAGGTGTAGAAGTAAAAATTGCCGATGGTGGAGAAGTGTTAGTGCGCTCTCCGGGTCTGATGGTGGGCTACTACAAGAAGCCTGAAGATACGGCTGAAGCGATTGACGCTGAAGGTTATTTCCATACCGGTGATGCCGGCTTTTTTGATGCTGATGGCCATCTGAAAATTATCGATCGTGCTAAAGATGTCGGCAAAATGGCGGATGGCACTCTGTTCGCTCCTAAGTACATAGAAAACAAACTGAAATTTTTCCCTTTCATCAAAGAAGCGGTTGCCTTTGGTGATGGTCGTTCTAGTTGTAATGCGTTCATTAATATCGATATGGAAGCCGTCGGTAACTGGGCCGAGCGACGCAACTTAGCCTACAGCGGCTACAGCGATCTCGCTAGCCAGGCTGCGGTATATGAATTGATTGCTGAGTGCGTTGAAAAAGTGAATGCTGATTTAGCTCATGATGAATTACTCTCAGGATCGCAAGTTCATCGCTTTTTAATTCTGCATAAAGAACTCGACCCCGATGATGATGAGCTGACTCGCACCCGTAAAGTGCGCCGCCGTTTCATTAGTGAGAAGTATGCTGTTCTGATTGAGGCACTCTACGACGGTCGCGAGCGGCAGTTCATCGAAACCCAAGTGAAATTTGAAGATGGTCGTCAAGGCATCATCAGTGCCGATCTGAAAATCCGCAACACCAAAACTTTTAGTACCACACGCAAGGCTGCCTGATGAATAACTCGCCATCTAGTCGCCGCGCTGGTGACGTTATCCTTGATTTGCGCGCCATTTCTTTATCATTTGGTGGCGTTAAGGCGCTGACTGATATTTCTTTTGATGTTCGCGAACATGAAATACGCGCCATCATCGGACCGAATGGCGCAGGCAAAAGTTCTATGCTGAATGTGATCAATGGCGTCTATCGTCCACAACAGGGCGAGATCATCTATCGCGGTCAGCACCTGCGCGATATGGATACGCATGCAGCAGCAGAAAGCGGTATCGCACGCACTTTTCAAAACATCGCGTTGTTTAAGGGCATGACCGTCTTAGACAACATCATGACGGGGCGAAATTTGAAAATGCAGTCGAATTTTCTGATGCAAGCACTCTATATCGGACCGGCTCGACGCGAAGAAAATGCCCATCGCATCAAAGTAGAAGAAGTGATTGATTTTTTAGAAATCCAGCACATTCGTAAAACACCCGTAGGACGTCTTCCGTATGGATTACAAAAACGCGTTGAGTTAGGTCGTGCGTTAGCCGCCGAGCCGCAAATCCTGTTACTCGATGAGCCCATGGCGGGCATGAACGTCGAAGAAAAACAAGACATGTGTCGCTTTATTCTCGATGTGAATGAACAATTCGGCACCACCATCGTTTTAATTGAGCATGACATGGGTGTGGTGATGGATATCTCTGATCGCGTCGTCGTGCTGGATTACGGTAAAAAAATTGGTGATGGCACGCCCGATGAAATACGCAGCAATCAAGATGTTATCAATGCTTATCTGGGCGTTGCGCACTAAGCGCTACGCAACTATATCAACGTCACGGGATAGTACGTAGACACATGAATCTGAATTTTTTCTTCGAAGTGCTGATTGGCGGTTTGCTCTCGGGCGTGATGTATGCGCTGGTAGCGCTAGGCTTTGTACTGATCTACAAAGCTTCCGGTGTATTCAATTTTGCGCAAGGGGCCATGGTATTTTTTGCTGCGCTAACTTGCGTATCGCTCACCGAATTTGGCTGGCCATTATGGGTAGCGATTGCCGCCACCATCGTCATCATGAGTCTGTTAGGGCTGGCAGTAGAACGTATCGTACTGAGGCCTTTGGTAAATCAGCCTGAAATTTCATTGTTCATGGCCACGATAGGCTTATCGTTTTTTATAGAAGGCATGGCGCAGTTGATGTGGGGTTCCGACGTCAAGCGACTCGATTTGGGCATCGAAGACGTACCGATGGAAAGCTTGATGCAAAGCTTTAACATCATCGTTTCAAAATTTGATGTGATCGCCGCAGGCATTTGTGCGTTGTTAGTGACTGGACTCGCTTTATTTTTCTCTCGCACGAAAGTCGGTCGCGCACTGCGCGCCGTCGCCGACGATCATCAAGCTGCACTCGCTGTCGGTATCCCTCTCCAACAGATCTGGGGCATCGTCTGGAGTGTCGCAGGATTTGTGGCGCTGGTTGCAGGATTGCTGTGGGGTTCACGTAATGGCGTACAGTTTGCATTAACCTTCGTCGCGCTCAAAGCATTACCTGTACTTATTTTAGGCGGCTTTACGTCAGTGCCCGGCGCGATTATTGGTGGCTTGATTATCGGCACCTCAGAAAAGCTCGCTGAGGTGTATGTCGGTCCTTTCGTAGGCGGTGGTATCGAAGGTTGGTTCCCGTATGTACTGGCACTGCTGTTTTTGCTAGTCCGACCCGAAGGATTGTTTGGCGAAAAAATTATACGAAGGATTTAAGCTCATGCTTTACCGTGAAGCCGGACAATTTAAATCAAGCTACGAAACCGATAGCCAGATTTTCCCGATACGACAAGATCGCATCGGCATAGCGCTATTAGTGCTAATCGCATTTATTGGTGTTCCACTATTCGCTTCGCCGTATTTTTTCTCGGCGATTCTAATTCCATTTTTGATTTTTTCTCTGGCTGCGCTCGGCTTAAATATCTTGACAGGCTACGCCGGTCAGCTCTCGCTTGGCTCAGCAGCATTTATGGCAGTAGGTGCTTTTGGCGCCTATAACTTTATGCTACGTGTGCCAGGTATACCTCTGCTAGCTTCCTTTGTTTTAGGTGGCTTGTGTGCGGCGGCAGTGGGCTTGTTATTTGGTTTGCCGTCGTTACGAGTGCGCGGCTTCTATCTGGCTGCTTCAACATTGGCCACTCAGTTTTTTGTTGTGTGGGCACTCACCAAAGTTCGCTGGTTTACGAATTACAGTTCATCTGGTGTGATCACGGCACAAAAAATGCAAATCCTAGGATTTGATTTCGATACGCCAGTGGCTAAATATTTACTTGTTCTGGTAATCGTCAGCACCTTAGGACTACTCGCAAAAAATATGGTGCGATCTAATGTGGGCCGCTGCTGGATGGCGGTGCGCGATATGGATGTGGCTGCTGAAGTGATTGGCATACCGCTGATGAAAACTAAATTGCTCGCGTTTGCTGTCAGCTCATTTTATTGCGGTGTCGCCGGTGCGCTGTATGCGTACGCCTATCTGGGTACAGTCGAGCCTGAAGCCTACAGCTTAGATTTGTCATTCCGTATTTTATTTATGGTGATCATTGGTGGCTTAGGCTCGGTGATGGGTTCATTTTTAGGTGCGGCATTCATCGTACTGTTGCCTGTGATCTTAAATACCTTAGCGCACACCACTAATATCTCAACAGCAGTTGCATCGAACCTGGAATTGATGGTGTTCGGTGCGTTAATTATTTTCTTTCTGATTGTCGAACCGCATGGCCTGGCAAGGCTGTGGCAAATCGCCAAAGAAAAATTGCGGCTATGGCCGTTCCCGCATTGAACCTGTTTTCAAGCAAGGAGGAGTTTATGAAATTAATCAAATCACTCATGCTAGGCGCTGCTCTAGTGGCATCGTCTAGTTTCGTCTGGGCAGCTGATCAGTTTATTCCGCTGCTGTCGTACCGCGTTGGTCCTTATGGATCCAACGGCACCTCATTTTTCGGTGGCATGATTGACTACATGAACTTGGTCAATATAAATGGCGGCATCAACGGCGTGAAACTGACCTGGGAAGAATGCGAAACAGAATACAACCCATCACGTGGTGTCGAATGCTACGAACGCTTGAAAAGTAAAAATGGGGGTGCGACGATTGTTGAGCCAGTGTCCACCAGTATTGCCTATGGCATTTTGGATCGCGTCGCGACCGACAAAATACCGCTGACGACCCTCGGCTATGGACGTTCCGATGCCGCGAACGGAAAAGTATTCCCGTATGTATTTCCTCTTCTGACGACGTATTGGAATCAAGCCGCTGCCATGGTGGTGTATTTGGGTGAAAAATCTGGCGGTATGGACAAGCTCAAGGGCAAAAAAATTGTTCATCTCTATCACGACTCGGCGTATGGCAAAGAACCTTTGCCTGTGCTCGAAGCCGAAGCGGCGAAGTATGGATTTGAACTCATCAAGATCCCGGTCGCCCCTCCAGGTAATGAGCAACAGTCACAATGGCTGCAAATTCGTCAGGCTAATCCTGACTACGTGATCATGTGGACATTTGGCGTCATGAGTGCCGTAGGACTTAAAACAGCACAGCGCAATGGCTTCCCGCGCGAGAAAATTTTAGGCGTATGGTGGGCTGGCTCTGAAGAAGATACTGAACCGGCAGGCGAAGCTGCTAAAGGCTACTCGGCTATGAGCTTCAACACACCGGGTAACTTCCCACTCATCGATGAAATCCGCACCAAGGTTTACTCAGCCGGTAAAGGTAACCTTAAAGAACTCGATCGCGTAGGTAATGTGATGTACATGCGTGGCATCACCGCCGCAGTCATGATGGTGGAAGGTCTGCGCACAGCACAGAATAAATATGGCAAGGGCAAAACAGTCACTGGCGAACAAATGCGCTGGGGCTTGGAAAACCTCAACATCGATGCCGCCCGTCAAAAAGCCTTGGGTGTTTCGGATATGTTCCCAACGATAAAAACATCCTGCGACGATCATGAAGGCTCTGGCGCCGTCAAAGTCGTGCAGTGGGATGGTAAGCAGTGGGTAGCGGTATCCAAAAACTGGATTACGGGTGACAAAGCCTTAGTACGCAAGCTGCTAGAAGAATCGTCTGCCAGCTATGCCAAAGAAAAAGGCATTACGCCGGCGTGCATGAAATAAGGCTTCGCTTAATTTGTTCTAACGACTAAGTGGATGTGATGATCGTGGATAGTCTTTAAATCACGATCATCACAACCTTATCGTTTATTGGTTAATGCAACAGAAAAATAATTTACCCATGACTGCACCTTCTATCCTCAGCGTGAATAACATCGAAGTCATTTATGACCATGTGATCTTGGTACTCAAAGGCGTGTCTTTGTCTGTACCACGCGGGAAAATCGTCGCGTTGATGGGTGCGAATGGTGCGGGTAAATCAACCACGCTGAAATCCATTTCCACACTTTTACGTGGTGAACGTGGTGACGTCACCAAAGGCAGTATTGAATTTAATAGTGAACGAATTGACCAGCTCACACCGAATGAATTAGTCAAACGCGGCTTATCTCAGGTGATGGAGGGGCGCCATTGTTTTGGGCACCTAACCATAGAAGAAAATTTACTCACTGGCGCTTATACGCGCAAAATCGGTCGCACTGAACTCAAAAACGAACTCGAACGTGTTTATCACTACTTCCCACGCTTAAAACAACGCCGCAGCTCGATGGCGGGCTACACCTCGGGTGGTGAACAACAGATGTGTGCGATTGGTCGCGCCTTGATGGCTAAGCCATCGATGATTTTGCTGGATGAGCCGTCGATGGGGCTTGCGCCTCAGATTGTGGAAGAGATTTTCGGTATCGTGCAAGACTTAAACCAAAACGAACAAGTGTCGTTTTTACTGGCCGAACAAAACACCACCATCGCACTTAAGTATGCTGACTTTGGCTATATCTTAGAAAACGGTCGCGTAGTGATGGAAGGGGCTGCATCTGAACTCGCCGCCAATGAAGACGTGAAAGAATTTTATCTAGGTATGTCTAGCGCTGGCCGCACCAGTTTCCGCGACATGAAATTTTATCGCCGTAGAAAGCGCTGGCTGGCCTGATACCAAGCTTTATAAGTAGGTCTGCAATCACTTAATACTCCGATAGTAATGATGCGGCGCCACTAATTTTTTACTTCTTTTTTTCTATCGAATTTTTCATTCTTTTTTTCTAGGTACTGCTATGGCTGATTTTTATGATGCACTTGAGTCACGTGATCCTGCAGTACGGGAAAAAGAATTGTTTTCTGCATTACCTGCGCTGATATCGCGCGCTCAACAAGCACCGGGTTGGGCAGTCATACTCAAGGGCGTCGATGCCCAGCACATCACCTCGCGCAAAGCACTGGCGCATTTACCTGTTACGCGCAAATCAGAACTCAAAGACTTACAAAAAGCGGCCCTACCCTTTGGTGGCCTAACCACGACAGCTACGTCTAAGCTCTCACGTATCTTTATGTCGCCCGGCCCATTGTTCGACCCCGAAGGTCAGGGATCTGACTGGTGGCGTTATGCGCGTCCATTGCATGCATTGGGTGTGCGCAGTGGCGATCTGATTCAAAACTGTTTTGCTTATCATTTCACGCCCGCTGGTTTGATGGTGGAAGGTGGCGCTGCAAAACTTGGGTGCCCAGTCATCCCTGCCGGTATCGGCCAAACAGAAATGCAAGTGCAAGCCATGAGTTTGCTCAAGCCTAAGGCCTATGTGGGCACGCCTTCCTTTTTAAAAATTATTATTGAAAAAGCGCTAGAGCTGGGTGAAGACATCAGCAGTGTGAACTATGCGTTAGTCGGTGCCGAGGCACTTCCTCCTTCTTTACGTGGATGGCTGAATGAGCATGGCGTACCGCACGTACTGCAAACTTACGGCTCGGCAGATATTGGCAATATCGCGTATGAAACACTCAGCAATGGCCAAGTTAATCCCGGCATGGTTTTAGATGAAACGCTGATATTAGAAATCGTGCGCCCAGGCACCGGCGAACCCTTGCCCGATGGCGAAGTCGGTGAAGTCGTTATCACCTCATTTAATCCCGACTATCCATTAATACGTTTTGCAACCGGTGATTTATCTGCCATTTTGACGGGTGCTTCGCCTTGTGGACGTACCAATCAGCGTTTAAAAGGCTGGATGGGTAGGGCCGACCAAACAACCAAAATCCGCGCGATGTTTGTTCACCCTTCTCAAGTAGCAGAAATTCTTAAACGTCACTCACAAATCCTGAAAGGTCGACTCGTCGTCTCCGGTGAAATGGGTAATGATCAAATGACGTTGCATTGCGAAGTTGCTGATATCAACTCAGCTAGCAACGATGCCGTGGCCATCATTGCTTCAATACGCGATGTGACGAAATTACGTGGAGAAGTAAAACTAGTGGCCGCTGGTAGCCTGCCCAACGATGGCAAGGTGATTGAAGATGCCCGCAGCTATCAGTAAGACTTACGAAGAATCGCTGATAGCGCGGGGCAGAACGCAATTCGCTTTACGTTTGAATACGCCGAATTAAGCTGATTGATCTTCCACTACCGGCATACGGTGCTTGGCGTTAAACAATGATTGAGTCAAATCACCTTCACTGCCTTTACCGCGATAACGCAGATTGGCTTTTTCTTGTAAGGCATTTAAAAAGTATTGCTTGCCGGCGCTGTTAAGCTCATCAACCTGTTTAGCATTTTCAAATAAAACCATCAAATCATCACCCCATCGCTCGTTCTGATCATCCAGCCAATCGCCGCGGGATGCTTTGGGATGCGTCTCATCCGGTGCAGATATATACAGCTTGGCGAGGCAACGCAGCAGGAAAATCTTATCTTTGGTAGCACCGCTTATCATCATGCTGGCATGCTTGTAATAGGCAGCATGCTTATCTCCATTGATTTCCTCGAGAGAAATGTTCCCTTCGAGAAGCACCTGATCTACCGCCTTCTGATCGACCTTCACCAAGGCTCTCGGTGCGCTATGTTGCCTCAAAGCATCTTGCGTTAAAACTTGTTCAGTTCCGGAGCTCAGTTGGTCGCGCGCTTTGGCAGCATGGGTCTTCATACGCGGTTGTTCGACGGCTTTATTGGCTTTCATTTTAGAGTGTGCCGTTGAATCAACTCCACTCTGACCCTGCAAATTAGGAGTTATCGGCGGGGCTGATCTGATGACGTTAGAGCTCATTGCGAACCTCGTAAAGTAAAGGCAAAAAATATATCAGCCAAGAAATTGATCGGGTGGTGTTTGTCGGTGACAAAAACAACGGAATGGTTCGCATGACCATGAATTTTTTCAAAAAAATTTTATTTGCCGATATTCGCACCGTTTGTTCACGCTCTTTGATGCGTCTCAGGCTAGTCCATTCCTCTATTGCAAACTTAGTCGCCACAGCCGGTACTCATGAAAGCCTGTTTCTCCTGGCAAATCATAGACGGCTTAAGGAATCACTATGCACGCACTCAATACAAAGCTGTCGAAAAGCAATAACCATCAAACCCAGTCCATAGAAAAACGTATTGGGTCAAGCAGATCGAAGGCGCCGATGATGAAATCACCATCACGAGCACGCGATACCTGTATCACTCCCTGGCGACAGCGTGCTAATTATTACTACGACGCCAGCTGGCACACCGGAAAAACATTTAGACAGTTAGTCAAATCCTTACCGTCCTCTAAAAATACGCTCAGCGAGAACTTGGGATCTTGTTCTAACTCTGAACTTTTAGTTGAGCAAACCGAATTCTTTTTAAATTCGCTGCGGCCATTTGTTAATGGGGCAATCGAAAGTAAAGAGAAGTACATAAAATTACTGCAAATGCACCTCTCAGAGCTCGCCGCACCTGAGAAAGAAGCTATGGCTAATCACTTACGTCTGGTTGGATATGAATGCCAAATTACTGAATCTGCCATCGATGACGAGATGTATTTGGAATACGGCTTTTGCAACGGTCCGCCACATACGAAAAAGAATATCTTGTTAACCACCGTAGATCTTTTTGCGCTGCTCGATGACCAACATAGCGTCAATGAATGTAAAAAATCAGCGTTGACTGAAGTACTGGGAGTAACAATTACACAGGCTCAAACTATTCGTAATCAATTATCAGTGTGCGCCAGTGATTGGGTAGATTCTGAAAAGACTCCACAAAGCCTGCTTAGAATCGCCAGACATCTCGAGCACGCCGTGATTGGCCATACCAGCTTAGAAAGTGTGTCTACCTTCGATGAGGAGCCAGGCCCTAGCAAAGTCATTCAGCGAAATGGAAAACTGTTAGTTGATTTAACGACCATCCACGACTTGAGTCATCACACCAACGAGGCGCTATTTGCCGTTTTATTACGCGACATACTTGAAATTTTTCTGACGAAAAAATTATTTGGCTCAACGACTGAACTCAATCAATTATCGGGGGTGCAAAAGCGTCAAGTATGGAATGTGATTGCAACCATTCTGTCACTCACACCAACTTCTTCGTTGCTTACTCCTTTTCGCGCTCATGTAAAAAATTTGCTGAAGTCGCGTGAGAGCTTTGGCAAAGTTCATATCATTCCTGCCTCCGGTGTCGCACTCGGGCATGCATGGATAACTCCATCACTTTCAATCACGCCAGATCACCAAAAACTAGGAATCCCAGCGGGCTCGTGCTATCTGCATTCAGGTGCGCGTTTGCATGCAGGTGTCTCCACCATTAATGAATGGCCTATTCAATGGCTAACATCGACCGAGAGTGAAAATTTATATCCCTCCCGGCATGCCTGGCATCTATCTGTGCCCGTATCCGCCAAAGCACTGGAACTTGCCGCTCAACAGACGAGTGAAGAATGGAAGCACAACGAAATTGCGTATCGATTCGTGGCAGTTGCACCGGATAGCCCGTCGACAGGTTGCAGAATGAGTGTCTGGACTGCGGTAGAAAAAGGCATGGACGCTGATACCAAACTACTATTTATTTACTTCAACCGCGGCCTAGCTCTGCCCGACTCGACCATAGAACTTTGGGAGAGACTGAACGGGTTTATGCAATGGCTGGAATTGATCGCAAGCGACGACTGCCACCAAGTTCTGTAATGCTTAGCGCTAATGCTAGTACTACGGGCATGACTTATAATCTGTAAAAACTCAATAACAAATCCATCCGGAGACTCGCATGACCCTCCCTGCTGCACTTTCGAATTTACGCATCCCCGTCATTGGCTCACCTTTGTTTATCGCTAGCTGCCCCGAATTAGTGATCGAACAATGCAAAGGTGGCATCGTTGGTTCATTTCCCGCATTGAATGCACGTCCAGCTGAGATGCTGGATCAATGGCTACGTCAGATAAAAAAAGCATTGGATGATCACAAGAAGGCTAATCCCAATGCCATCATCGGCCCGATCGCCGTCAACCAAATTGTGCATCAATCTAACGACCGTCTCGCACATGATGTGGAAGTCTGCGTGAAGCATCAGATACCTATCATCATCTCTTCGCTGCGCGCACCACCAAAAGAAATGCTAGATGCGATTCACAGCTACGGTGGTATCGTCATGCACGACATTATCTCTATACGCCACGCACAAAAAGCACTGGAAGCGGGCGTTGACGGATTGATTTTGGTCGCCTCCGGTGCGGGCGGTCATGCGGGCGGACTCTCGCCCTTTGCTTTAGTGGGTGAGATACGCAAATTTTTTCAAGGTCCGATTGCCTTGTCGGGATCGATTGCGAATGGTGACGGCATACTCGCCGCGCAATCCATGGGAGCCGACTTTGCTTACATAGGTTCGCGTTGGTTAGCCACGCAAGAAGCCAACACCAGTGAAGAGTATCGTCAGGCGATTGTGGAATCGAGTGCAGCAGATATTGTTTATACCAATCTGTTTACCGGCGTACATGGCAACTACTTGAAAAAATCGATAGTGAAAGCCGGGCTTGATCCAGATAATTTGCCCGAAGCCGATAAAACCAGCATGAGCTTTTCGAGTAGTAATAACACCAAAGCTTGGCGTGATATCTGGGGCGCTGGTCAAGGCGTGGGTTTGATGACCGATGTACCAACGACAGCCGAAGTCATCGATCGATTGAGTAAAGAATATGTTGCTGCGCGCGCTCGCGTTATGGCAACGCCGTATCCACGTTCTTAAAATTACAAATCGTAATCAACGCCGTCAGTTCGCAGGTTCGATATTCACTAATTCATCACCTTCGACCTTGGCGGCGCCAGCGCGCTTGAGTTGCGTCACTGTCCAATACGCTAAATGGATTTCTCCGTAACTCAGGTGACGCCGGTTAGCGACGCTAATTAACGGCACGCTAGCGAGTAGTTTAGGCACCTCAGATAATTTGACGCGCTGTTTATCCATCAGCAAAAATTTCGTCAGCACCTTAATGCCATTCTGCGCATTACGCAGAGGATCGGCCTCAAGATAATTCAAACGTGAATGCGCCGCCTCAATCGCTTCTTGAACTTGAGTAAAGGGTCTGCCGTGTCCGGGAATCACTAAACGCACATCCATCGCCTCTATCATATCCAGAGTGTCGCGCGTTTCTTTAAAACCTGCCCAACTATCCAGCGCCGGAAAAATCACACCAAAGCCTTTTTCCCAAAGTGCATCCGCAGAAAGCAAAATACCGTGCTTTTCACAAAATAAAATATACGAATACGGATGATGCCCTGGTGCGCAATGCACTACCCAATCATTTCCACCGAGACGTATTTTTTGGTTCGCTTTGACGCTCTCTTCAGCGCGAAATTTATCGCAGCGCTGGCCAGTGGCTTTGAAAGTCAGTAAACGCGTTTCCCAGTTTTCAACACGTCGAAATTCTGCCTCTGGAACAGAGGTACGAACCTTAGGATATGCCTCTTGCAAAATACGATTGCCGCCGCAATGATCGGAATGCAGATGCGTGTTGTAAATTGCATCCAGTGGTCGCCCCGCCAATAAAGCCTGTACCAATTGCAATGTTTGTTCTTCGTGGCTTTTGTAACCGGTATCGACGATCGCAGTTCTTTCATCATCGATAAAAACAATATTGTTCGACGAGAGCCAACCTCTCTCGAGCACATGCATACCATCGGGAAGCTTCATGACTGTACCTTGCGATCAAAGGTTATGTGGTCTGCCATTAAGAAAATGACTGCGCGCTGAAATCAGCTCGCGATAAAGATTGTGCATCGACCTTGCCTTGCGATACTGCAGACTGGCTACGTTAAGCTACGCCTACGTTTAATTTCCTGCCAGATCGCGAATTTCTTTGATTCCGATGCAACGCTCCAGTCCATAATTTCATTAATCGTCCGATGGCAACCTTTGCATAAACCTGAATTGCTATCCATGTGGCAAATGCCTATGCACGGCGAAGGGAATGGTCCTTCATGCTTGAGCGGATCGAAATGCTGTAAATCTTGCTGAGCACTCACTGGATTACACTCCGGCGCGCTGTTTTTTTTCGGCCAGCTTGAGATGAAATTTATCAGCGATGATCACAGCACGTTCGTGCTCACCTTCGCTAATTTTATCCATGCCATCCCATGCTTCGACTTTGAAACGTACGCGTCGACCCTCGACCGCAATCACTTCACCACGTATGGTGACTTGCATTCCGGGTGGTGTCGCTGCCAAATGCGAAAAGCTGACATGCACGCCCAAGCTTTGCTCACGCGGCCAATCAACATAAGGCATGATGCCTTGCGTGCACGCCAACTCCATCAAGCCCACCATATAGCCCGTGGCTAATACCGCCGGCATGTCATTCGCAAACGCCGTGTGCTCACCAAATAAATGAGGCACTAACCCACGCTCAGGCACGGTGGTTTGCCATTCAAATCGAATACCCGGTTGTAGTTCTGGACTCATCACTCGCCTTTTATCTTAATCACCATGCAGCCACAGTTACGCAGCACGCTTACTCGCTATCGCCGTACCCGCACGACTGGATGACTGTCGACCCAGATGTGACGAAATAAATTGGCCCGCTTCAACCACTGCATCGAGTGAAATGCCCGTCTCAATACCTAAACCCTGCATCAGATACAACACGTCCTCGGTTGCGACATTGCCTGTAGCGCCTTTGGCATAAGGACAGCCGCCTAACCCAGCAACTGACGAATGATAAATCGACACGCCCACTTCTAACGCGGCATAAATATTCGCTAAGGCTTGACCATAGGTATCGTGAAAATGACCCGAGAGCTGATCTAACGGAAATTCACGCGCCGCATGCTCGAACACGCGCCTAACTTTTCCTGCGGTTGCCACACCGATGGTGTCAGCAATATCGATTTCATCGCAACCCAAATCTCGCATGCGTCTCACCACGTCGGTAGCAGCTTCTGCAGTCACCTCGCCTTGATAGGGGCAACCCAACGCGCAACTCACGCTACCGCGCAAACGTAAGCCATGCTGTTTCGCAGCGTTCGCCACTTCACGGAAACGCTCTATCGATTCTGCGATAGAGCAATTTATATTTTTTTGTGAGAAGGCTTCCGATGCTGCGCCAAATATCACCACCTCATCCACACGCGCAGCGAGTGCCGCTTCGAAGCCTTTCATATTCGGCACTAACGCTGAATAAATCGTGCCCGGCTTACGAGTGATGGCATTCATCACATCTGTCGAGGTCGCCATTTGCGGCACCCACTTGGGTGAAACGAAGGACGCTGCTTCAATATTCGGAAACCCCGCAGCGGTTAGACGATTTACCAAATCGATTTTGATCTCAGACGCGATGGTTTGCTTTTCGTTTTGCAAGCCATCACGTGGACCAACTTCGACGATTTTTACTGCCTTAGGTAATCCAGCGATGCTCATGCATTCTCCTGATGAATAAATGTCAGTAACTGCGCACCCTCGGCAACCTGATCACCAACGGCATACAGCAGCTCTGCAATACTGCCTTTAGCGGGAGCGCTAATCGTGTGCTCCATTTTCATAGCTTCCATAATTAATAGCGGCGTACCTTTATCCACCATCACATCGGGCGCCACTAACAAACTCACAATCTTGCCCGGCATAGGCGCGGTCAATCGACCTGCCTCGGCTTCGTGTTCACCGGCATGCGCAATCGGATCGCGCCAGAGCAGCTGCCAATGATGACCTTCATAAAACACATGAAACATTTCACCAGCACGAACCCCATGCGCCGTTATTTTTTGTCCATCCACACTACAACGTAAATGTGCACCGTCGTGCTGAATATCCGTTACAACACAGCCCGCATTGGCTGAATTAAACACCAGCTGATCGTGCTGATACGTCAGCGTCAGTGCATGTTCGCCCGATGCATCACTAAATTGAAGCGCGCGCGATAACTCACTATTCATGCGCCAACCCGTAGGCAACGACCATGGATCGGCAGACACGGTGCGCTCATCTAAAGTCAGCATCACCGCAGCTAAGCTGAGCACAGTAATCGTAGGTGTAAGTGGTGCAGGAAATAAATCAGTGTGATGACGTTCTATCAAACCCGTATCGAGATCAGCGGTTGAAAACGGCTGACTGGCAATCAATCGACCCAGAAAAGCGATATTGGTTGACGGCCCCACCACTTCAAATTCAGCTAACGCTGCAGACATACGAGCCAATGCCTGCGCTCTATCTTCACCCCACACAATTAGCTTCGCGATCATCGGGTCGTAGTGTGGAGTAATCACATCACCCTGACTCACACCCGAATCAATCCGCACTGAAGATTCGTTCGTAAATGAGCTAGCTTGTGGTGTGCGCAAATGAATGAGCTGCCCTATCGATGGCAGAAAACCTTTTTCAGGATTTTCTGCATAAATGCGTGCTTCAATCGAATGTCCATGTAACCGCAGCTCATGCTGCAATTTCGGTAAGCGTTCACCATTGGCTACACGACACTGCCACTCCACTAAATCGACGCCCGTCACCATCTCAGTCACCGGATGCTCAACCTGAAGACGTGTATTCATTTCCATGAAATAAAAACTGCCATCTTGATTCGCAATGAACTCGACTGTGCCTGCGCCAACGTAACCTACGGCACGCGCAGCCTCAACTGCCGCTTTACCCATCGCTTCGCGTCGCTCGGCAGACATACCAGGCGCAGGCGCTTCCTCTAATACTTTTTGATGACGTCTTTGTACCGAACAATCACGCTCAAACAACGACACACAATTACCCTGTGTATCGGCAAAGACCTGAATCTCAATATGTCGCGGACGTAGTAGATATTTTTCAATCAATACACGTTCATCACCAAAGCTCGCTTTCGCTTCGCGCTGACAGGAAGCTAAGGCGGCAGAAAAATCGTCGCTGCGCTCAACAATGCGCATGCCTTTACCGCCGCCACCTGCACTTGCTTTTAGCAGTACCGGATAACCGATGCTATCCGCTTGCTTTTGCAAAAACGCAGTATCTTGATTGTCTCCGTGATAGCCCGGCACTAAAGGTACGCCAGCTTTTTCCATTAAGGTCTTGGCGGCCGATTTTGATCCCATGGCGCGTATCGCCGACGCGGGTGGGCCAACGAAAATAATATGAGCTTGCGCACACGCTTGTGCAAACGATTCATTCTCAGATAAAAATCCATAACCCGGATGTATTGCTTGTGCACCGGTGGCTTTAGCGGCTGCAATAATGCGGTCGATACTCAAATACGTATCTGCCGCTGTTGCTCCACCCAGAGCGACCGATTCATCGCATAAAGACACATGCCGCGCATTAGCATCAGCTTCGGAATACACCGCCACCGTTTTAATACCTAAACGACGCGCAGTCGTCGCCACCCGACAAGCGATTTCTCCGCGATTAGCAATCAGTAGTTTGTTAAACATCCGTGGCGCTCCAGCTTCGATGATTCATTTTTGTACGAGTCGATTACACAGTTAATTCGCGACGCTATCCAATACCTGCAATGTCGTTTTGCCTAGCCAGGCCAACTCATCTGCACTGGCGATATACGGCGGCATCCAGTACACCGTTTTTCCTATCGGTCGCAACAGTAATTCTTGCTCCAGCGCTTGGGTAAAAAAGCGCCGACTAAATCCATCAGCAGTCTCTGGCTCTACATCAAACGCCGCTATCATTCCTTGTTGTCGCACATGTCTAACACGAGGGTGATTAGCAATCGGCACCAACGCATTAGCTATCTGTTGCGCACGCTGCTGATTTTTTACAATCACGTCATCATCATCAAAAATAGCAAGCGTGGTGAGTGCTGCGCGACAGGCGAGCGGATTGCCTGTATACGAATGCGAATGCAAAAATCCACGAGCGGTATCCGGGTGATAAAAAGCTTGATAAATCACATCGCGCGTCATAACGAGTGATAGCGGAAGATAACCGCCGCTTATGCCTTTCGATAGACATAAAAAATCCGGCCAGATCTCGGCCTGCTCACAGGCAAAGAAAGTACCCGTGCGACCGCAACCGACAGCGATTTCATCGGCAATCAAATGCACATTGAATTCATCGCACAAATGACGTAATTGCCGCAAGTACTCTGCATCATGCATCGCCATACCTACCGCGCACTGCACGAGTGGCTCAACGATCACTGCTGCAATTTGATCTGCGCGACGTTCTAACAAAGTACGCATCGTAAGGATGGCGCGCTGCGCGACATCCTTGCTCGTTTCGCCGGGCTCTGCCTGACGCGCATCCGGCGACATCACCACATGCGCTTGCTTAAACATCCCGCCATACGCCTCAGTAAACAGCGCAACATCGGTGACACCCAACGCACCAACAGTTTCACCGTGATAGCTACCTGAAAGACAAACGAATTCCTGTTTGCGAGCATTACCGGTATTACGCCAGTAATGAAAACTCATCTTCAGCGCAATCTCAACCGCCGAAGCACCATCCGACGCATAGAAACAATGGCCTAACTGATGCTGTGTTTTAGCCGCTAACTGCTCAGACAATTGCACCACGGGCTCATGGGTAAAACCCGCCAGCATGGCGTGCTCTAATTTATCGAGCTGATCTTTAAGCGCGGCATTAATTCGCGGATTCGCATGGCCAAATAAATTCACCCACCACGAACTCACACCATCAAAGTAACGTCGTCCCTGATGATCAAACAACCACGCCTCCTTACCGTGACTGAGTGCCACTAAAGGAAGTTGTTCGTGATGCTGCATTTGGGTGCAGGGATGCCAGACGCTCGCTAAACTACGCGCGACCCAGTCATTTGAAACAGCGTCAGTGCTTGTATTCACAGCGGCGTAGTGATTGACATGAATTACATCCGAAACAAGCCAAAGCGTGTCTCTGGTATGGGTGCATTCAACGCAGCCGATAAGCCTAGCGCTAACACCGTACGAGTATCCGCAGGATCAATCACGCCATCGTCCCACAAGCGTGCGCTCGCATAATACGGATGACCTTGCTCTTCATATTGAGCGCGTATCGGTTGTTTAAATGATTCTTCTTCCTCGGCGCTCCAACTACCACCTTTGGATTCAATACCATCGCGACGCACGGTTGCTAATACACTCGCGGCTTGTTCACCACCCATCACCGAGATGCGCGCATTCGGCCACATCCACAACATGCGCGGTGAATAAGCACGACCACACATACCGTAATTACCTGCACCAAAACTACCACCGATGATGACGGTAAATTTTGGCACCGCTGCCGTGGCTACCGCTGTCACCATCTTGGCGCCATGCCGAGCAATACCTTCGTTTTCGTATTTGCGGCCCACCATGAAGCCCGTAATATTTTGCAGAAAAACCAGAGGTATCTTGCGCTGACAGCACAGCTCAATAAAATGCGCGCCTTTAACAGCGGATTCAGAAAATAAAATACCGTTGTTCGCAATCAAACCCACCGGCATGCCATGGATATGTGCAAAGCCGCACACGAGCGTTGCACCAAAGCGCGGTTTAAATTCATCCAACTCACTGCCATCAACTATGCGTGCAATCACTTCGCGAACATCAAATGGTTTGCGAGTATCGGTCGGTATAACGCCGTAAATTTCTTTCGCATCGTAATTGGGCGCGACCGGCTCACGCAGAACTAAAGAATGTGTTTTTTGTTTGTTTAAATTAGCAACCACATTGCGCGCGAGAGACAAAGCATGGAAATCATCGTTCGCCAAATGATCGACCACACCTGACAATCGCGTATGCACATCCCCGCCGCCCAGATCTTCGGCGCTGACAATTTCACCGGTGGCGGCTTTGACTAGCGGTGGACCGCCCAGGAAAATCGTGCCTTGATTTTTAACGATGATAGATTCGTCGCTCATCGCCGGCACATAAGCACCACCCGCCGTGCAGGAACCCATCACCACGGCAATTTGCGGTATGCCTTTGGCTGACATCGTGGCTTGATTGAAAAAAATTCGACCAAAGTGTTCACGATCAGGAAACACATCTTCTTGATTCGGCAGATTCGCACCACCGGAATCCACCAGGTAAATACACGGCAAATGATTTTGTTCGGCGATTTCTTGAGCGCGTAAATGTTTTTTCACCGTCATGGGGTAGTACGTTCCCCCTTTTACGGTTGCGTCATTACAGACGATGACGCATTCCAAACCTTTCACACGACCTATGCCGGTAATAATGCCCGCGCAAGGCGCGGCATTGTCGTACATATGTAAAGCGGCTAACTGTGAGAACTCTAGAAATGCTGTGCCCGGATCGAGCAGTTGATTAATGCGTTCACGCGGCAGTAATTTACCGCGCCCAGTATGCTTTTCGCGCGCCGCATCACCACCACCTAAGCTTATTTTTTCGCAGTGAGCGCGCAAATCATCGACCAGCATCTGCATTGCGGCCGCATTGGCAACAAACTCTGCTGCACGTGGATTCAGTTTGCTGTCAATGACGGGCATAGGGCAACTCGATAAATGACTATGAAAATTTTATGGCTGGCCCATACCTCGCCACAGTAGCGATTAAGCCTTGAAATCACCATCCACATACAGCCAGCGGCCTTCTCTACGCACAAAGCGGCTGGTTTCATGCAAGCGTCGGGCGCGACCACCCACCTTAGCCCGCGCAACAAATTCAACGATGCCTTCGTCACCTTCGTGCTGCGATGAACGCACCTCTAAACCGACCCATGAAATATTTGGCTCCACCAGCGGCTCAGGTGGGCACGTCGCCGGATCCCACGTCGCGCGCAGGTACGCTTCATCACCCAACACATAGGCCGAGTAACGCGAACGCATTAATTGTTCTGGCGTCTCAGGCACTTCATTACCCGAAATAAAACGGCCACAACAGACATCTAAGGATTCACCGCCGCAAGGGCAAGGTTTTATGATTTGTATACTCATGGGATGATTGCTCAGGCCAGTGCGCGCCCTATCAGTATTTTTTGTATGTCACTAGTACCTTCGTAGATTTGGCAAACGCGCACATCACGATAAATGCGCTCGACTGGAAAATCTGCAAGATAACCATAACCGCCATGAATCTGTATCGCTTCGGTACAGATTTTTTCTGCCATTTCACTGGCAAATAATTTTGCCATCGCTGCTTCTTTCAGACACGGCACACCCGCATCCTTCATCGTTGCCGCATGCCACACCAGCTGACGCGCTGCTTCAATCTGCGTTGCCATCTCCGCCAAACGAAACTGTACCGCCTGATGCTCAAACAAAGGCTTATCAAAACTCTGCCTGTCTTTCGCATACAGAAGTGCTGCATCAAAAGCTGCCTGCGCCATACCTACCGATTGCGCTGCAATGCCAATACGACCGCCTTCTAATCCTGACAAGGCGATTTTATAACCCATACCTTCGTCGCCGATCAGATTCGCCGCTGGTATGCGGCAATCCTCAAATAAAATCTGTGCTGTGTCCGACGAATGCTGACCCAGTTTTTCTTCGACACGTGCAACGATGTAGCCCGGTGTATTTGTCGGCACCCAAAAAGCACTAATGCCACGCTTACCTGCTGCTTTGTCCGTTACCGCCATCACTATGGCGACATCCGCGTGCTTGCCGCTGGTGATGAACTGCTTCACACCATTTAAAACATAACTATCACCATCACGTCGCGCCGTGGTGCGCAAAGCCGATGCATCGCTACCGGCATGCGGCTCGGTTAAACAAAACGCACCCAGCATATCGCCTTTAGCTAACGGCATTAGCCAATCACGCTGCTGTGCTTCATTGGCATACGACATACCAATACTGCAGACGGGACAATTGTTAACCGAGATGATAGTCGAGACACCGCCATCACCGGCAGCAATTTCTTCAATGACTAATGCCAGCGAAAGATAATCAAGTCCGGCACCGCCCTGCTCTTGCGGTACCGCCACACCAAACGTACCGAGTGCCGCGAGCTGCTTTAATGCATCGTGCGGAAATTCACGCTCTCGATCCCACCGTGCTGCGTTCGGCACCAGCTGCTGCTGCGAAAAATCTCGCAACGCATCACGAATCATTTGGTGCTGTTCAGACAAAATCATTCTTATTTTTTCCTTGTGTCACTCAACTCACGTTTAAGCGAACTACTTAAACAGAATTTTTAACTGTTACCAGCCCATCTTGCGGCCATCATAACTTTGAAAACTACCGCTCTCTGAGAGCTTAGTTTTTTCAATGACACCCAGCATACCCGACACGCTTTGCGCAACCGAAGTCGGCGCTTGTGCACCACCCATGTCCGTCTTTACCCAACCTGGGTTCATGGTGATCAAAGTCATCGTCGGATAATCATTGCGCGCTGAGTGAACTGCCATGTTCAATGCGGCTTTGGAAGCGCGATAGACCCATCCCATACTCGATTCGGCTTCACCAATGCTGCCCATGCCGCTAGTGATAAAAACAAATTTACCTTTGGCGGATGCTACACAAGGCGCTACCAGCGGAATCGCCTGCATCGCACCCAGTACATTCGCGTGCATGGTGGCATCAAACATGGCGGCGGCTGGCGGCTCAGTTGCGCCATCGTATGAACCAAACACGCCAGCCACATACACCGCCAAATCCAAACGCTCACCATCAAGCTGCCATGTCAGACCCGCTAAGGATTCTGATATCGCGACATCGACTTTCAACGCATGCGCACCTTCTTCTTTCAGTGCTTGCAACGAGGCTTCATCGCGCGCCGTGGCAAATACTTTCCATCCAGCAGATAACAACTGCCGAACAAATTCACGACCTATGCCTCGCGAAGCTCCGATAATTAGTGCAGTGCGCATGCGTATTTCCTTTACATCATCTCAATGGCCATAGCGGTTGCTTCACCGCCACCGATACACAGCGCAGCCACACCACGCTTGCCGCCGGTTTTTTTCAACGCGCCGAGCAACGTCACAATAATACGTGCACCCGATGCACCGATAGGATGGCCCAAGGCACACGCGCCGCCGTGAATGTTGATTTTTTTGTGAGGGATGTTATGTTCTTTCATCGCCGCCATTGCAACGGCCGCAAAGGCCTCATTAACTTCAAACAGATCGACTTGATCACTACTCCAGCCAGTTTTTTTGTACAGCTTTTCAATCGCACCGACCGGTGCTGTAGTAAACCAGTTTGGTTCTTGCGAATGACGTTGATGCGCTACGATTTTTGCAATCGGCTTAGCGCCGAGTTTTTTAGCGGTCGATTCACGCATTAATACTAACGCTGCTGCACCATCGTTAATCGATGATGATGATGCCGCTGTGATCGTTCCATCTTTTTTGAACGCAGGTTTTAATTGCGAAATTTTATCGATCTTGGCTTTCAGCGGGCCTTCATCTTTATCAATCACGACGTCGCCTGCACGGCCTTTAACGGTGACGGGTGCAATCTCCCACGCAAAGGAGCCGTCAGCTGTGGCTGCTTGCGCACGCTTAACCGATTCAATCGCAAATGCATCTTGATCTTCGCGAGAAAAGTTGTATTTGCTGGAGCAATCCTCAGCATAGGTACCCATGGCGCGACCTTTTTCATAGGCATCTTCCAGGCCATCGAGCATCATGTGGTCATACAACATGCCATGACCAATACGATAGCCGCCGCGCGCTTTAGGTACGAGATAAGGGGCGTTCGTCATAGACTCCATACCACCGGTCACTACGACATCGTTAGTGCCAGCCATCAGCGAATCAAAACCATAAATCGTAGCCTGCATCGCAGAACCACACATCTTTGACAAAGTAACAGCACCTGCCGATACCGGAACACCGCCTTTGATCGATGCTTGACGCGCAGGCGCTTGACCTTGTGCTGCCATCAAGCAGTTACCGAAAATAACATCGTTGACTACGTCGGATGAAATACCTGCGCGCTCAATCGCTGCGCGAATAGCAACCGCACCCAGATCATGTGCAGCGAGTGATGAAAAATCACCTTGAAATGCACCCATAGGAGTGCGTGCGGCACCGACGATAACGATAGGGTCTTGCATGAGTCTCTCCAGTAAAAAATTCGAATCGCTTACGCAATCGAACTGCCCGGTATCGCCGGGGCTTGGTTAACAAAACGTATCTCTTGAGGATAAGGAAAAATATCCTCTACTTGTCCTTCTTGAATTCGATCTTTACGCTGCTGCCAGTAATCTGCCGTCAGCAAATCTGCGTGGTATTTCATAAAGCATTCACGCACGCGTGGATTACCCAGCAAAAAAACACTGAACTGTTCGGGAAAAACGTCATTTTTTGCCACGTGATACCAAGGCTCGCTAGCCATCTCATCTTCTTCATTACGTGGCGCTGGAATAGTGCGGAAATTACAGTCGCTGATGTATTCAATTTCATCGTAGTCATAAAACACTACGCGACCCTGACGTGTCACGCCGAAATTTTTGTACAACATATCGCCCGGAAAAATATTCGCCGCCACCAAATCTTTGATCGCATTGCCGTATTCGCGCACACCATGCTCTAGCTTTTCTTTATCGCCGGTTGCCTCTGCCTCGGTGAGCCAAATATTTAACGGGGTCATACGGCGCTCAATATACAAATGACGCACGATCACTTGATCACCATCTTCTTCCACTAGCGAAGGCGCCACCTGTTTCAATTCGGACAGCAAGTCATCTGAGAAACGGCTGCGTGGAAACGCTACATTCGAATACTCCAAGGTATCGGCCATACGACCAACGCGATCGTGATATTTCACTAGCAAATATTTTTCTTTGACTAGTTCACGCGTAGTTTCTTTGGGCGGGGGAAAACTATCTTTAATCGCCTTAAACACATACGGGAATGAGGGCAGCGAAAATACCACCATCACTAAGCCACGTATACCCGGCGCAATTTCGAAGTGATCGGACGAGTGCTCTAGGTGATGTAAAAAATCACGATAGAACGCTGCCTTACCCTGCTTTTGTAATCCGAGTATCGTGTAAATCTCACTGCGCGGCTTATTAGGCAACATGCTACGCACAAACTTCACATACGCCGACGGCACTTCCATATCCACCATGAAGTAAGCGCGCGTAAATGAAAACAAGGTGGTAATCAAACCCACATCGGCTAATACAGCATCCAGTAGCAATGCACCTTTACGCTTATGAAGAATCGGTATCACGAAGGGATAATCGCGACTACCGTTAATCATTTTGCCGACGATATAAGCGCCTTTGTTACGATAAAAAAGACTCGATAACACTTGAATTTGATAATTCGGCTCCAGCGGCATGCCTGCCAACACATCATTCAAACGCTCTTCTACTTGTGCAATATCGCGCTCGAGATCAGCAAACTCTCCCGCCAACTGAAAATTCGTCACCATACGACGTAAAGCGTGGCGCATACCATCAGTCTGCGGGTAATACACGCGATAGGTGGGCGTGCCTTGAGCAGGCTCTATGTATTCGGTTGATACTGCAGGACGCACGAAAATGAAATCATTATTGAAGTACGTGCGATGCAAAATTTTGCAACATACCGAATTAAAAAATGTCTCAGCCAATTCCGGCTGCCTATGATCCATCAGCAGACCGATATAGTGCAGCTTCACTTCACGCCACACAGAATCCGTTAACTCTGCTTCTTCGTATTCATCTTCCAATAGCTGCACACACTCATCGACACGACTATCGTAAAATGCAATCCGCTCACGCGCTTGGGCTTGTGCTTCTTTCCATGTCATACGCTCAAAATGGTCGCGCGCGGCTTGGCTCGCCTGTCGAAACAAGCTGTAATGTTTATCAAAGCCATCCAAAATCACGCGCGCAATATCAAACGCGATTTGAGATGATAAAAGTTTAGGAAAATGCTGCATGAATAAAAGTGAGTCTAACTATTTTTAAGTTTGTGTCGTTGGAATAAGCGTTGTTCGGATCACATTGTCTCAGCAAATAATTCGCGGCCTATCAACATGCGTCGAATTTCACTGGTACCTGCACCGATTTCGTACAACTTGGCGTCGCGCCATAAACGACCCACGGGATAGTCATTGATATACCCATTGCCGCCCAAAGTCTGTATCGCTTCGCCCGCCATCCACGTCGCTTTTTCGGCAGAATATAAAATCGCGCCCGCTGCATCTTTGCGCAAGGCTCTCACTTCATCAGGATTTTTAGCACGATCACACGCTTGACCCACCGCATACACATAGGCTTTACAGGCCATCATGGTGGAATACATATCGGCTAGTTTGCCTTGCATGAGCTGAAATTCACCAATCGGCTGACCAAATTGTTTGCGCTCGTGCACATAAGGGATGACCGCATCCATGCACGCTTGCATAATACCCAAAGGTCCACCAGATAAAACTGCTCGCTCGTAATCGAGACCCGACATCAACACATTCACACCACGACCTAAACCGCCAAGCACATTCTCTGCAGGCACTTCGCAATTTTGAAAAACTAACTCGCCGGTGTGAGAGCCGCGCATGCCTAGCTTGTCGAGTTTTTGCGCAACAGAAAAACCTGGAAAATGTTTTTCGATTAAAAAGGCAGTAATGCCACGCGGTCCGGCTTCGATATCATTTTTTGCGTAGACCACTAATACATCGGCATCGGGGCCATTCGTAATCCACATCTTGCTGCCATTTAAAATCCAGCGATCGCCTTTGAAATCGGCGCGCAACTTCATACTCACCACATCCGATCCGGCGTTTGGCTCTGACATCGCCAGCGCACCCACATGCTCACCCGAAATCAGTTTGGGCAGATAGTGTTTTTTCTGTTCTTCTGTGCCATTGCGACGAATTTGATTCACGCACAAATTCGAATGCGCGCCATACGACAATCCCACCGATGCGGAAGCGCGCGAAATTTCTTCCATCGCGACGATATGAGCTAAATAACCTAGCCCACTACCACCCAGTGCTTCATCCACCGTGATGCCAAGCAAACCGAGTTCACCCATCTTGCGCCACAGATCCATAGGAAATTGATCCGTACGATCAATCTCAGCAGCGCGCGGTGCGATTTCAGCCGCTGCAAAATCACGAACTGCATCGCGCAACGCAGCGATGTCATCGCCGTGATCAAAACGCAGGCCGGGCAAATCCATCATGACTTTCTCCATTACTTTCGGTGGTGTTCAGGCAGCGCGACGTGCGCGCGGTGCGGGGGTAGCGGGCTTGCGATCAGTTGGCGGTTCGGCCAACATGCGCCGACATTTTTCTTCGTGGGCAGCGATTTCGGCCAGCGTTATTTCAATATCTTCGCGCTGCTGCTCCAACGACTCACGATGCTGGGCCAATACCGCGAGAAAACGCTCAAGCTGAGCCGCCGAATCCTGAGGTGACTCATACATATCCACCAAATCTTTAATCTCTGACAGCGTCAAACCAAGACGCTTGCCGCGCAGGGTGAGCTTTAAACGAGTGCGATCACGGGGGCCATAAATGCGGACACGCCCACCAGTACCCTCACGACGTGGACTAATCAGACCCTGATCTTCATAAAAACGGATAGCCCGCGGCGTAATGTCGAATTCGCGTGCCAGCTCGGTAATGGTGTAAGTGGCCATAGGGAATGAGGATAGAATGCCGTTTACGTAAACGTCAATTAAACCCCTATTGTAAGGGCGACGCCAAGCAATTGGAAAGCCGCCCAGAGCAATTTGATTGCAAACTTACTAATTCATGAATCCTCAGGAATCCGAGCTTCACTATCCCTTTGCCGATACCCTGCCTGACACCGGCACCAGTATGCAAGTCGCCCCTGGTGTGCGCTGGCTGCGCATGCCGCTGCCCTTTGCCCTGAATCACATTAATCTATGGTTGCTAGAAGATCAACGTTTGAGCGCAGATGGCTCCACTGAACAGGGTTGGACCATTATCGATTGCGGCATTGCCACCGATGTGACGCGCGCGGCGTGGGAACAAATTTTTGCGAATGAACTGAAAGGCTTACCGGTTTTTCGAGTCATCGTCACGCATTGCCATCCCGACCATGTGGGTTTATCCGCCTGGCTATGCACGCGCTGGCAAGCGCCGCTGATGATGACGGTGGGTGAATACGCGTTTGCGCGCATGATGTCCGCTGGATTGCCCGGCGCCGACGGCCCAGCGATGGTGCCGCATTTCAAGCAGCATGGCTTGACCGATAGCGACATGCTGGCGCAACTCGAGGCTCGCACAAACTATTACCCAAGCTTAGTGCCGGACGTTCCCCACGAATTTTTGCGCCTCGAAGAAAATCACCCGGTCACTATCGGCGGACATGAATGGCGCATCATCATAGGCACCGGGCATTCGCCCGAACACGCGGCGTTGTATTGCAAGTCACTCAATGTGTTGATCTCGGGTGACATGGTGTTGCCCCGCATTTCAACTAACACCTCGGTGTTTGCGATTGAACCTGAGTCGGATGCCGTTGGAAATTTTTTGGAATCGCTGCAGAAATTCGTCTCGCTACCCAGCGATACCTTAGTCTTGCCGTCACACGGCAAACCCTTCACAGGTTTACACAAACGTATACAACAGTTAAACAAGCACCATGCAGAGCGTCTTGAAGAAGTCCGTCAAGCGTGCGTCAGGCCACAATCTGCGGCCGATATCGTACCGATTATGTTTACACGCACCCTAGATGCGCACCAACTCAGTTTTGCCATGGGTGAAGCGCTGGCGCATTTGCACCGCCTTTGGTACGCCGGTGAATTACAGCGCATTCAGAGTTCGGATAATGTTTTGCGCTTTGTCAGGAAATGAGTTGTCTCGGACGTAAATTTGAATCGACAAATAGTCGATAAGTCACAAAAAATAATTACAGCGTTATTCATCTTTCATCTTTTTTTAAAATTTAAGAGGAACTTTGCGAACTTAAAAACATCAACATTCTACGAAAAGTAGTGCGCTAACCAACTGACTGTTACCTGGCTACATGCAATAGTTTCATACATGAACGCCCAAATAGAACGCTTGGAATTCAGCAAACGGCTGCAACAAGCGCTTCATAACGCCGAGCAATCCCCTAACAGCCCGACTCAACTAGCGCGCGAATTCAATTTGCGCTTCTCTGGTCAAGCGGTCACAGTTCATGCTGCGCGCAAGTGGCTGCAGGGTGAATCCATTCCCACCCAAGAAAAATTACGCGCTTTGGCCGAGTGGCTAGATGTGCCCAGCGACTGGCTACGTTTTGGCAGCATCGATGCCAATCTCAGCAAAGCACAATCAAGTTCGCTCTCATCACTCGATACCAAAGCCATCGCCACCATGCAGCAACTCGATGAACATCACAAGATGTTGGCGCATGAATTCATCCGCTTGTTGAGTAGAATCTCAAAAAAGAAATAAGCCCAAACATAGGGATTGATGTATTGAACCCGACTTCCCACAGAAGTACAGGCTGACTGTAAATTAGCCCTCGATCTAACTCTGCCTATTCACCGAACACACCAACCTTGCGCTCCGACACATAGGAACGCACTTTATTGAAGCAAAATTACTTTAGCCCCACTAAAATCGTTAGTCACTCGTTTTTAAAAATTGAACCTGCCCTTTTAAAAAACACTAAACACTAAACACTAAACACTAAACACTAAACACTAAACACTAAACAATAACTAATGAGTTTAGCAACTGACTCTTTGCTTAAGCAATTCTAAAATGGAAGTATGACCTCGCAAACAGAAAGAATGGAATTTAGCAAGCGCCTTCAAAAAGCGTTGAGCGATGCTAAGTTTTCTCCAACCAGTCCTACACTTTTAGCGCGAGAATTCAATCTCCATTTCAAAGGCCCACCCGTAACAGTGCAAGCAGCTCGCAGATGGTTACTGGGCGAATCAATTCCTACGCAAGAAAAATTGCGGGCATTAGCCGAGTGGCTTTACGTACCTACTGACTGGTTGCGCTTTGGTGTTCTCGATGACAAAGCTACTACTGCTGAGGGCGGCTTAGGAAGTGTCTTTGAGCCCAAAGCTATCGCCATCTTGAAGCGGCTCGATGTCTATAATAAAAGTCTAGCGGAAGCATTCATTTTTATGCTCGATGAACAGCAAAAGAAGAGTAACCGTCCGGTAAACACCGTCGTGACTTAATCGAAGCCTTTTGCTAGTTAGCGTCGAGCTGTAAATTCCACGGCAAGAGTTCTGCTACTCGATTGACCGGATGGTCGGCGATCACGGTTAATACATGCCGTAGATACGTTTCT
>CANGJE010000001.1 GCA_947454305.1 Oxalobacteraceae bacterium | reverse complement strand
CCAATCTGTATTGCTAGTGGTGCCTACTAGTTGGAATTTTTCATCTACTGAAATCGTGAATTCAGTGTGCTCTGTGCCTTGATTTATCTTAATGAGAGTTCCTGAAAAATTATTTTTCCCCTCAATTGATTTTTTATTTTTATGGTCAGTAATGGTTATTGCAGATGCTTTTATCAAAGCAAATACCTTTGAGCCAATTTCAAGTTGTAGAGTTCTAGAACTTTCATGGGTGACAGACACTAACAGCTCAGATGAATTTGATAGCTTAATGAGCAGCTCATCAGTCGCTTTTTCTTGAGAGATTGTCTTAATAATTCCAGCAAGTTGGTTGCGCGCACTTGTACGTAAGGGAGTATCCGTCTGATAAGAATAATCGTCCTCAAATCCATTCGCTAAAGTATTTAAGCGAGACACAAAGCGTTGGTGATCGCTCTTAACCAAATCAAAATTTTTAATTAGAGACTCTCCAAACGCTGTGACGACAGTATGTCCACCGCCTTTGCCGCCGGTGACGCGTGCTATCACAGTATCTCCAGTTTCGCGGATAATGCTGTCGATGACATCCCATGCACCTTTGTAGCTATAGCCAGCCAATTTTGCGGACTTCGTAAGATTTTTAGTCAAGGCTATCTGTCTCAGCAGTTCGATTCGGTGCTCAGTCAGTATTTTCAAATCACCTATTTTTAGGACCAACTCCGCCTCAGCTACGAAATTTATCTTTTTCATTTTGTGGTGGTTGCGATCAAAGGGAAAAATTGACGTCTGAAAAATACTTTGTTAACTTGGGTCTAAATTAGTTTCGTATATTTTCAAAATAAATGAAAGTACATAAATAAATACATTTAAAATCAATTATTTAAATTATTTTATAAATAATTATTTTTCAATATACTTTACTACATAAATATAAAATTTCAAAAACAAGGAAATAAATTGATGAATTCCAGACAAAAGCTAATTAGTGCGCTCTCGCTTGTGGCATTTATTGGTGGGAGTGTGGGCACTGCAGTGGCGTCTGATGATGTGAAAGCTTTGCTTGAGATACTGCTTGAAAAAGGCGTCATTACTCAGGATGAATACGACAACAAAATTAAAAAAGCTGCAGAGAGGCAAGAGATTAAAGAATTTCATCAGTCTCAAGACCTCCGTAAAATTAATCAAGAAATACAAAAAAAGCAGATTCTGAAAGAAAATTTACGACAGAAATATACGGGCAAGTCTCAGCTGGGTACTACGCAGCTACTCAGATGACGTCGACGTTTAGCGATGTTTCTGGAATGAGTGACCAGCCAAAGGGAAATAACCGGGTTGGTATACGTTTAGGACGCGAGCTAGATAGCGAGGTAAAAGCGCTAGTAACTTTAGAGTCAAATTTTTCTTCACGCACCGGTGCAATTGGTAAAGATTCTGGTGGGTATGGATATGCGGCAGCCGGAAACCCGATATTCGATCGGGAAGCCAACTTTCGTTTGATATCAAAGGACAAGGGCACATTGATTTTGGGTCGAGGCCCTAATCTTCAAACTGACTTAAGCAGTGCGTTTGATTCGCGTCAAAATTGGAATTTTGGTGGGTTGAAGCCAATTGGTCGATATGTAGGCTTTCATGGTGCAACTGGTATCAACCGCTCAGATAAAATGATTCGGTACATCTCCCCACTATATGAAGGTTTTAACTTTGATGGAGCAGTAGCGTTTGGTGGTAATACCCAAGATGAACAAAAGGGAACCAACTATTACTTAGGTGGCCGCTACAAAAAAGATCAGTTTGAGGTTGGCTACAACCATATTGAGGCGCGGCTAAGTAATTCAGCAGATGTAAATAATCGTGCTGATTTTATTGCAGCCAAATATACATTAGATAAATGGACTTTTAATGTGGGCTACGTAAAAAACCGCAATCCATCCTCTCCTTCAGGGGGCACGTTCTCAACAACCGCCACTGCTGGAAAAGTAGATGCTGATACAAGCTTTGGCGGCGTAGTCTATAGATTCAAATCTGATTTGAGCTGGAATCTAGGAATTTATTCAGTCAAAGACAACTCGGCCTCAAGCGGGAAAAATGATCTAGACATGTATGCAACAGGACTTACCTGGTCGCCTTACAAAGAATGGGATTTCTTTATTGATTACGCGACCGTTAATAGAAAAAAAGATGCCACGGCCGGATTTACAATTTTCGATAAATGGATACCAGATACAGCTACCAACGGTACAGGGTATTCGGAAAGTAACAAAAGTCAATCTGGTTTGAGTGTTGGTGCGTTATTCAGATTTTAAGAGGGTGACATGATTAAGTCGTTCCTGGCATTGCTGCTTGCTGCTATAACTACGGTTGTATCTGCCGCTGAAATTAAGGTTGCTGTTGCTGCTAATTTTGTAGCACCTTTTAAAGACATAGCATCAGTCTTTGAAACGGAAACAGGTCATAAGGTATTGATAACGCCTGGAGCATCAGGTAAGTTTTACGCGCAGATTTCTAATGGCGCACCCTTTGAGGTATTTTTTTCTGCGGATGATGAGACACCGATAAAGCTCGAAAAGGAAGGTAAGGCAATTGAAGGTACTCGTTTTACATATGCGACTGGCACATTAGCATTGTGGTCCGCGAAAGATAATGTAGTTGATGCCTCTGGGGAGGTGCTCAAAGCAGGAAAATTTAAATATCTTGCAATAGCAAATTCGCGCGTTGCACCGTATGGAATGGCGGCAGTTCAAACTATGCAAAAAATGGGTTTACTTTCGATTCTGGAGCCAAAAATTGTGCAAGGCGAAAGCATTGCACAAACCCATCAATTTATAAATACGGGAAATGCAGAGCTAGGATTTGTTGCTCTTTCGCAGGTCTATCAAAATGGCAAACTCAAATCAGGTTCGGCTTGGATCGTGCCTGATTCATTTCACGACGCGCTGCGTCAAGATGCCGTACTGCTTGAGTCAGGAAAAAATTCTGAGCCTGCAAAATCCTTACTCCATTTTATGAAATCTGAAAAAGCGAAAAAAATTATTCTTTCGTACGGATATAAGTTGTGATCCTATTCCGCTTTCCGTTAGTCTGATTTAGTAGCTAGCGTCCCCATCAAGCGCACACCGCTAATCATCACTCTTAGATCAATTGCTTGCATATATAGAAGTTGGGTAACTTGCTGATGCGTGGGGTGGTGAGCGTATCTGTTTGCAATACGTCGATTCTGTGACGAGGCGGTCTATTTGATCTAGGTCCGGATTGAGCCGGGAGTTACACCAAACTTTTTCTTAAAGGCGGTAATGAAATGATTTACATGCGAATAACCAATTTTATGAGCAAGCGTTTTCATGGGGACATCGGTATCGATTAGGGCCTGATAAGCTTGATCCAATCGTTGATTGGATAAAAAGGAGTAAATAGATTGATCATATTTTTTGATGAACGCTTGGTTTAGCTTGCCAGGACTAACGTTATATTTTTTTGAAAGTTCAGCTAGGTTAGGTATATCTGCGGTAATTTGCAAAAGTTCTGAGCGTAAAGCGGCCACATTAAAATCATCTTTTTCTAGATTACTTAAAAAGCTTTTTGAAGATGAAATATAGAGGTTGAGTTCAAATAGATATTGAAGAATGATGGACTGTGCAAATAGTGACCGCATATTTCCTTCGAGATGATCGGGGGTGCAATTTGCGATCTTATTTGAAATGGTTTTCGGGATTTTTCTTTCGCGATATTCAGAATTGCGTTGAATATCTAAATTTTTATACAGATTTTCAGCAGCTTCTGTTCCCAATAAATTAAACAGCTCAATTTCAGAAATGAACAGGGCAGATAAGAAAATATCTTCTTCGGTGAATAGAGTTTGCTCGAGATCAAGGAAATCAAACCGGCCCACCATATCAACGTCAGGTGTTCTTTTGTGATATTTCTTTTTAATATTATCAAATAAAGCTACGCACCCCGAATGCACCATGTGGGAAATAAAAGTAGGCGATGAGAACTCTACTTGATACTTACCTAAAGCAAACTCAGAAGGGCGATCTTCATTATTGAAGTGGTGAGTAGATTTAATTAGGGTAATACCGTCGCTAATTTCGAGATGCTCTGTATAGCCAGTTGCTAATTCGGGCGAGTAGGGAAACTGAAATTTTCTTATGGAGCCAATAATTTCAGAAGTGCGTATCTCCTGCTCAAACAGCCATTGGATTTTATGCCCTAAAATTGCCATTTTGATATATTTTTTATTGGGTAATTTCGTAGTTATATCGAAATATTTCGTAGAAAAATATTCAACGACATTTGTGGCGTAGTGAGTAGTAGATTTTTCGGTGTAATTAGTGAGTCACATTAACCCAATTAAATCATAAGATTGATTTTTATTAAATCTAATTGATGAAGTAGGGGCTAATTATGTTTTCCGAGAAACAGCTATCCACCATAGGAATCGAACTCAAAAAACATCGAGAACAGCTGAATCACTCTATTCAAGATATTTCTAGACAAATGGGCGTGGCACCGAAGTGCATTGTCGCAATCGAATCAGGTAACCTGAGTTTCTTTGCTGGTGCCAAATCGGAGACTGAACGACTGATTAAGCTGTACAAACGAAAACTTCATTTGAAGGCGGATTTTTTAGATTTGGAGCTTGCGACGCTTAATGAAAAAAATGCGAAGTTACATTCAGAAATTAGTTTACCTTCGTTCTTGATTAAAACTGTTTCCGAAGTGCCGAGAGGAACAAAAAAATTAAAAATGCCAGTTATAGTCAAGCGAAGTGAGGGTGCAAACCGGGTAACGAATATATAGCCACAGAAGCGCCTAAATGATTATTCGATTTATTTATTCACAAAGTTCAGATGACGCTCTGCAACTATCTGCAATGCTTTCAACTACTGATCGTAAGATGTATGAAGGTCTGCGAATGACTGCAATGCTTAAGGTAAATGACCGCAGTATTACTGCAGATAATATTATTGATTATTTGACTGAGCGATATCCCGAGCGGAAAAATATTGAGATCGCTAAGATAATTTCAATTTAACGATCATCATCGCCACTGAATTTTGATCAATTCACGTAGTTCGTCATCCCTCAATCAATCGCCGTGCGCATCCAGTAGACGGTTAACAAACTGGATAGTTGCCTAGCAATTCAAGTCAGTTTTCAATCAGCGAGTTTAAATAGGAAATAGCACCGTCTGCAGGACTGTCTTTCGAATGCGATAGACAAAATTTGTCAATGCTGACAATGGCAGGTTCAACGGCTCTCGGATCATCGTTGTAACGATCTTGCATTGCTCTTTGAAGACCTTGATGAGTCAAACTGAGCGGTGCGAGAAATGCATTGGTCCAGGTTTTTTTTGTTGGATGGTCTAGATCTGCCCAAGCTTCACACGACAGATCACCAAATAAGCTGGCGGCTGTTGAATTAGCAGCTGCGCAAGCGAGCAACGCTATCATGACCAAGGCGCGAAGCCTAGGCGAGCTCATTTTAGGAACGGTGGGATTCACAATAAGAATGGCGATAGTGCATGAGCGTCTGTCAATTACTCTACTTTCCAATGCCCTGACTTTCCGCCTAGTTTTTCCATCACGCGTACTTCAGTAATGGTCATTCCTCGATCAATCGCTTTGCACATATCGTAAATAGTTAACAGGCCTATCTGCACTGCGGTCAGCGCTTCCATTTCCACGCCGGTTTTACCGTAGGTTTCGACTTGAGCGTTGCACATGATGCTGGACTCGGCTTCGTTGGTAGTGAATTCAACCGCAACACGAGTTAGCGCCAGTGGATGGCAAAGCGGTATGAGGTCTGCTGTACGTTTGGCGCCCATAATCGCGGCGATTCGAGCAATGCCCAACACATCGCCTTTTTTGGCGGTGCCTGAGGTAATTACTGCTAGGGTTTGTGGTTTCATCGAAATAATACCGCTAGCGATGGCTACTCGATGGGTTTCGGCTTTGGCGCCGACGTCAACCATGTGGGCTTGACCGCCCTCATCGAAATGGGTCAGGCCGCCATTATCGGATTTCATATCGTTCGCTATTTTTTTAGAACTCATGTCAGGAAAATTTCAGGATGTAAGAGCGTGTGAGTAAAGGCGAGGTGCATCAGCTTGCAGGTATCATAGCACTATGAAACCCGCGCCTTATCCCCGCTTCCTGCATCCTGCCATTCGCCTTGGGGTTGCTATGGTGCTCGCCTTAGCGAGTCCCGTATTGATTGCGCCCTCGCTTTTGCATGCGCAAAACTTACCGAATTTGGGTGGAACGGACGGCGAAGAGCTCTCGCCATTAATGGAGCGGCGGCTGGGCGAGCAGGTGATGAATAACATTCGTCGTGATCCGGATTACATCGATGATGCACCAACGCTGGATTATCTGAATCAACTTGGCGGGATTTTGTTGGGAAGTAGTCCAGAGGCGCGCAGTGATGCCGGTTACGATTTCTTTTTCTTTGGAGTTCGAGATCCCTCGCTGAATGCGTTTGCTTTGCCCGGCGGTTTTATCGGTGCGCATTCTGGCTTGGTGTTATCAGCGCAATCGGAATCCGAGCTCGCATCAGTGCTCGCCCATGAAATTGGCCACGTGTCTCAAAGACACATTGCGCGCATGATAGGCAATCAACGCAAGGATGCCTTGTTACCTATGGCTGGTTTGTTGATTGCTGCGCTGGCCGCGCGTAGTAGTCCTGACTTAGCAGGTGCGGCCATGATGGGTAGTACGGGCCTTGCCGCGCAGCGTCAGCTGAGTTTTGGACGTGATGCAGAGCGCGAGGCGGACCGTTTAGGCTTGCAGATTTTGCGTGGTGCGGGCTTCGAGTTGAATGGCATGGTGAATTTTTTCGGGCGATTGCAAAATGCCAGCCGCAATCGCACCGATAATTTGCCATCGTATTTACGGACGCACCCGATGACGGGTGAACGTATGGCCGATATTGAGGCGCGTATTCGTACGCTGTCTTACAAACAGCATGTTGATAGTTTAGATTTTTTACTCATCCGATCACGCCTGCGAGTTCTGCAAGATGATACGCCGCAGGGTTGGCGTGATGCGACCTCGGTGTTTTTAGAGCAGTCGCGACAAGGTACGCGGGCGCAGTTAATGGCAGCTAAATATGGCTTGGCGATGTTGGCTCAACGTCAGCGTGATTCAGCGCGTGCCTTAGTTTTATTGAATGAATTAAAGTCGGAGGTGGCGCGCACTCCGGTTTATCCTGCGTCGCAAATTTTGTCGAGCTTTGCGATTGAGTTGGAGTTGTTGGGAGGGCAGGCATCTAACGCGCTGACATTAGCTAAAGAAGCGCGCATTCAATTTCCTTTATCACGCGCGATCACGATGCAATATGCTGATGCTTTATTGGTGAATGGCAAAAAAAATGAAGCCACTACTTTTTTACGTGATCAAGCTCAGTTATATCGACAAGACCCTGGTGTACAAAGAGCATTAGCACGAGCCTATGCAGAGCAAGGTAAGTTAGCTTTACAGCACCTTGCGTTGGCTGAGTATTATTCACTTACGGGCGCATTACCTGCAGCACTGGAGCAATTAAAAATGGCGCGGGGCTCTTCTGATGCCTCGTTTTACGATCAAGCAGTAATCGACGCACGCGAACGCGAGCTACAGGCGAGTTGGCGCGAGTTGATGGAAAAATCTAAGCGCAAATAAAGTAAGATTTAGGATTGGCTTGTTTGAGCTAGCTTGCTTGGATGGGCAATAAAACCAAATCGATTTTGTAATTGATTTGAATCTACCCACTCCACACTTTTGAATTGCTGACCTACTTTCATTTGTAGCAGCTGGTTCGGTGCGCTTAACCAGCTCAGCAAATCGTCATCTGCAATTGATTCTCCATTAATGCAAAGCATAGCTAAACAGTGCGCCAGATCGCTAGGATCCAGCATGGCAATTTTCTGTTGGCTTTGGATGATCAATTGACCTGTGTCGGTCATGAAGACATGATCAATTTCTCGCACGGGTGTGCGGTCATGCAACACAAAACCTAACGCAGGGTCGGTGCGCGCGATAAAGGGTGTAGTTTCAAGCTCAACATACACGCGTTGAGGGCCATTTTGAAAATACCATGCACCGCGTGAATCGCAATCGTAGTTGCGATAGATAAAAGCCAATAGTGATTCATGCCGAATAATGTCACCCGGTTGATTCGTAGCTTGCGCTGCCTCGTCGCGCATGCGGAAGGCACCTCTAGCGTCTAGCGCTAACCACCCATAACAGTGAGGCACGTTAGGCCATTTAGTTAGCGACTGTTTTACGAGTTCGTCCATCAAGCGTTACTTAGGCTAGTGATCACGTTGACCGCGATGATTTTTCTTGGCGTCGCAGATTAATCTGGTCATTCAAAAATCTGACTAACCGTCTGGGTAACCAATCGAGATGTCCAGGAGGTCGGCCGCGCGCGAAACCGACATGCCCGCCATGTGCTGGATATTCAAGTAACACGGAATCGGCGGCTGTTCGTGGCAAATGTTTAGCGGGTAAAAAAGGATCGTTACGTGCATTTAGCACCAGCGTTGGCACAACGATAGAAGGCAGCACATGTTTTGCACTGGCTCTATCCCAGTAATCATCCGTATTTCGATAGCCGTGTAGAGGTGCGGTCACGACATTATCAAATTCGTAGAGGTTGCGAGCCTTGAGCATTTTTTCGCGATCAAACAAATTCGGAAACTGCTCTAGCTTGTTTAGGCATTTAGGTTTGAGCGTTTGTAAAAAAGATCGTGTGTAGATCATGTTGATACCACGCGATAGCGCAGCACCACCGGCGGCCAAATCGAGTGGCGCTGAAATAGCGCAGGCGGCATCTACAAAACCTGAATCTTCAGGGAATTCACCTAGCCAGCGCAATAAGGCATTGCCACCTAATGAAACACCGGCAGCAAAAAAATTGGAAGCATTTCGATACAGCGGATGGCGCACCATCTTGTGCAGTATCCAATCAATTTCACCTGAATCACCTGAATGATAAAAGCGTGGTGCACGATTGAGTTCACCAGAGCATCCGCGGAAATGAGGAATCGCGCCGGACCATCCCAGTGATTCAATATGTTTGAGTATGGAGCGAGCGTAATGGCTTGACGAAGATCCTTCTAGTCCGTGAAATAACACCAGCAGTGGTTTACCTGGCAGACCTTCAACGAAATCGACGTCGATGAAATCATTATCAGGTGTATCCCAGCGCTCACGTTTAAGAGTAACGGCTGGCGGCTCTATGAATTTAGCTGGATAGATTGTTTGCAGGTGGCCACCAGGTAGCCATCCGGGAGCGGAATAGTCGCTCATGGGCTGCTTACATCAATGCAGCATGGCTGCTGCAGAACCCGGATCGTCGGCGGGCTTGCCCGGCGCGACGGAGGCGTGATGAATCACGATGCGCCAACCCTGAGGTGTTTTGAGATAGACATTGGTCGCCAGAATATGCGCTTCTTGCCAATCGGGATCGTCAGGCGTTTTAACTTCTTCAATCAGGTTGTGAACTGAGCACGTCATGTTGTGGCTGATGTGCAGTTGGCGCGGCCTTATGTGAACAGGACCGCGTTCAAAAATCATTTCCCAGGATTCGCGTATGGCCGCATGCCCTTGCAGTCTGGGTGCGCCAGGATGTATGCACACAATTTCTTCGTCATCTGCCCAGAGCGCCATCAGACTTTCAAGATCGGCGCGCGCAATCGCATCGTAGAAGGCATTCTCTACATCTTCAGCGCTTGACATCAATTTTGCAGGTGTAGGCATGTGTGTGCAGCAGACTGAAGCGCGGTCTGAATAGAGCCAAATGAAAGTTTTAGTGGCCGTGATGAATGACAGCACCGGGTTTCAGACGGTACACCGTAGAGCAATAAGGGCAGCGCGCTTCGCCGTGATCTGAAAAATCCATCGACACTTTGGGATGAGACGACCAAATGGGCATCGCTGGATTGGGGCAGTGGGCCGGCAGTTGGGTGCCATCCAGTTCGACTGCTTGAATCGGAGTTTGCTGAGTCATGGTGTGATTCAATTAAACGCGAGTGAGCCAGTGATTGTATTTAGTCGCTTTGCCACCGACGATATCGAAAAATAGAGATTGAATTTTTTCGGTAACAGGACCACGACTGCCTTCACCAATCGCGCGGCCATCGAGTTCGCGTATGGGTGTGACTTCCGCGGCCGTGCCAGTGAAGAAGGCTTCATCGGCGCAATACACTTCATCGCGAGTGATGCGCTTTTCAATGACTTCAATACCTAAATCGCGCGCGATGGTGACAACGGAGTCGCGCGTGATGCCATCGAGGCAGCTAGCTAAATCGGGTGTGTAAATTTTTCCACTTTTAACGATGAAGACGTTTTCACCGGCACCTTCAGACACATAGCCTTCGGTGTCGAGTAACAAGGCTTCATCGTAGCCATCAGCAGTCACTTCTTGATTAGCGAGAATCGAGTTGATGTAATAGCCGCTAGCTTTGGCGCGAACCATCGATACGTTAACGTGGTGACGAGTGAAGGAAGACGTTTTTACACGTATACCTTTGGCCAAACCTTCTTCACCAAGATAGGCGCCCCAAGGCCATGCAGCGATCGCCACATGAATCGTATTGCCACGAGCGGAGACGCCCATTTTTTCTGAACCTATCCACACTAGCGGACGCAAATAGCAAGATTCGAGTTTGTTAGCGCGCACGACCTCGAGTTGTGCGTTCATGATGGTGTCCATGTCAAACGGCACTTTCATTTGAAAGATTTTTGCCGAGTTGAATAAGCGCTGGGTATGTTCTTTCAAGCGGAAAATTGCCGTACCGTTGGCAGTGTTGTAGGCCCTGACTCCCTCAAACACGGCCATGCCATAGTGCAGACTGTGGGTGAGCATATGCAGAGTGGCGTCGCGCCAGTCGACCATGTGGCCGTCTTTCCAAATTTTTCCGTCGCGGTCAGCCATAGACATGTCAAGTTCTCCAATGGATAGTGCAAAGGCGTGATTTTAGCGGATTCGGTCGCTGGCTAGGCCAGCCTGGTTGATGCGGGAATAAATAAATTCGCCCACTTTGTAAAAAACAAGGCGACCTGGTTTGCATTCATCGCTAACATTCTCTCTCGGACAGTTATGCAGCCTCGCTATAGAATTCGCCTTCCACACGCCTTTTTGCAACCAGAACAATAAGATAAGCACCAAGCGGGCTAGTCATCAGCCAAGCTCAATCAACTAATCAATGGATTCTCTACAAGCTGAGCAGGCCGCTCGTGAAAAGGCCGCTTTTTGGGACGGCGTTCGCATCAGTGCGCCGACCATGCCCGGCTTGGTCGCTTGGGGGGCCGTCACGGGCATGGTGTTGGTGCAGTCGGGTTTGAGCCTGTGGCAAGCCATAGTGATGACCTTGATGGTGTATGCCGGCTCAGCGCAACTCGCGGTTTTGCCCTTGATCATGGCGGGTGCGCCGGTGTGGCTGATTTTTCTGACAGCACTCTTGGTTAATTTTCGGTTCATCATTTTTAGCGCGGTGGTGGGGCCTCATTTTTCACATTTGCACTGGACCCGCCGGCTTTGGTACGGCTACTTCAATGCAGATTTGGTGATGGCCTTTTTCCCGCAGCGTTTTCCTCAGCACACTCTGACTAAGCCGGTTGGCAAGCTGGGTTATTTCACTGGGCTGGCGATGCCTACTTGGTGTTCGTGGCAGTTGGGTAGTTTGATCGGCATTTTGTTGGCCAGTCAGATTCCCAGGGATTGGGGCATTGGTTTTGCCGGCACCTTAGTCTTGTTGGGTTTGACGATTCCGCTGATAGTTAATCGGGCTACGCTGGCGGGAGTAATTGTCGCGAGCGCCGTGGCGGTGGCAGCCGCAGGCTTGCCCTACAGGATGGGATTGGTAGTTGCCATGCTGGCAGGTATTGCCGCTTCGGTAACCGTTGATCGCATGACTGGTCTGGCCACGGGTCAAGAGCAGGACACACCATGAGTGTTATCGACTATCTGTTGTTGATGGTCTTGATGGCGCTGACTACGGCAGTTACGCGCAGCTTTTTCTTTTTATTAGCCAATTCACGAATGCCACCCTGGCTGCAGCATGCTTTGGGTTATGTGCCCGCTGTCGCCTTGGCGGCCATTATTGCTCCTGATCTGCTGATGTCAGGGGGGCAGTTGGCGATCAACCCCTCAAATGTGAAGCTGCTGGCGGGGATTGCGGCGACTATTTTCTTTTTGCTCACGCGTCATTTAATTAGCACGCTGGCTTTTGGTATGGCCGTGTTTACGCTGCTAAGACTGTTTGCTCCCGCGCTATAGGCATGCCGGTCTGGCAATGGTTTTTGTGAGGGTCTGCTGCGGTAAAATACCCGGTTTTCCACCTTTCATCCGAGTCCATCATGCGATTCAACCGGCTAAGCGATCTGACGCAGAACAATCAACTGCGTGGCAAACGAGTTTTCATTCGTGCTGATTTAAATGTTCCGCAAGATGATGCGGGCAATATCACTGAAGACACGCGTATCCGCGCTTCAGTGCCAGCGATTCAAGCGGCACTGGCGGCTGGTGCCGCGGTGATGGTGACTTCGCATCTGGGTCGCCCGACTGAGGGGGAATTCAAACCCGAAGATACGCTCGCGCCGATTGCTAAGCGATTGTCTGAATTGCTCGGTCGAGCCGTGCCACTTAAACAAAATTGGGTGAATGGTGTGGACGTCGCTCAGGGAGAGGTGGTGTTGCTTGAAAATTGCCGCGTGAATCCGGGTGAGAAAAAGAACAGCGACGAACTCGCCAAAAAAATGGCCGCGTTATGTGATGTGTATGTGAACGATGCCTTTGGTACGTCACATCGCGCTGAAGCGACAACCCACGGTATCGCAAAATTTGCGCCCATCGCTTGTGCCGGCCCATTACTAGCTGCTGAACTCGATGCGCTGGGCAAGGCACTCGGCAATCCAGCTCGTCCACTCGCAGCGATTGTTGCAGGTTCTAAAGTCTCTACCAAACTCACGATTCTTAAAACCTTAGCTGCCAAAGTCGATCGGCTGATCGTTGGTGGTGGTATCGCGAATACCTTTATGTTGGCCGCCGGTCTGCCAATTGGTAAATCATTGGCTGAAGCCGATTTAGTTTCAGAAGCCAAAGCGATTATCGACATGATGAGTGCACGTGGTGCCAGCGTGCCTATCCCGACTGACGTAGTGTGTGCCAAAGAATTTTCAGCGAGCGCAACAGCAACAGTGAAATCGGTGAACGATGTTGCAGCCGATGATTTGATCTTGGATATCGGACCGCAAACCGCAAAACTGTTAGCGTCGCAATTGCTGGATGCTGGCACCATCGTATGGAATGGACCCGTCGGTGTATTCGAATTTGATCAATTTGGCGAAGGTACGAAAACACTCGCCATGGCGATTGCACAGTCCAAAGGTTTTTCTATTGCAGGTGGCGGTGACACGCTAGCTGCCATTGCCAAGTACGGTATCACCGACAAAGTGGGCTACATCTCCACAGGCGGTGGTGCTTTCCTTGAATTCCTCGAAGGCAAAGTCCTTCCTGCCGTTGAAATACTTGAACAGCGAGCCCACTGATTGACTACTGAAATCAAACAACGCGCCACCAAAATTGTTGCCACGATAGGTCCTGCATCCAATACGCCTGAAGTGCTACAACAAATGATCGCAGCAGGTGTCGATGTAGTGCGATTGAATTTTTCGCATGGCAAAGCTGAAGATCACGTGCTGCGAGCGCAGATGGTGCGCGATGCAGCGGCGGCCTGTGGTCGCGAGGTGGCCATCATGGCTGATCTTCAAGGCCCAAAAATTCGCGTCGGCAAATTCAAGGATGGAAAAATCGAGCTAATCAAGGGCGCACCTTTTATTCTCGATGCGACCTGTGAGTTAGGCGATCAGACTCGTGCGGGTTTAGATTACAAAGAATTGCCGCGTGATCTCAAACCCGCCGACATTCTTTTGCTGAACGATGGATTGATCGTACTGACCGTTGATCGTGTGCAGGGAAGCGAGATTTTTACCACGGTTAAAGTCGGTGGTGAGCTGTCCAACAACAAAGGTATTAATCGTCAGGGTGGTGGTTTATCTGCGCCTGCGTTAACCGCCAAAGATATGGAAGACATCAAGACGGCTATGCAGTTGGGTGCCGACTATGTAGCAGTCTCGTTTCCAAAGAGTGCAACGGATATGATCATGGCGCGTCAGTTAGCCAACATTGCCGCTGAAGCGCATAAGACGCATAGGCCATTGATGATCGCAAAAATTGAACGTGCTGAAGCGATACCGGTTCTGCAAGAAATTCTCGATGCCTCCGACGGCATCATGGTCGCGCGTGGTGATCTCGCCGTTGAAGTAGGTAATGCCATGGTACCTGCACTGCAAAAGCGCATGATTCGTATGGCGCGTCATTCGAATAAGCTGGCGATTACGGCGACGCAAATGATGGAGTCGATGATACAAAATGCGGTTCCAACGCGAGCTGAAGTATCAGACGTGGCAAATGCGGTGTTGGATGGTACCGATGCGGTGATGACTTCTGCTGAAACAGCCGCAGGTAAATATCCGGTTGAAACGGTGGAAATGATGGCGGCTGTGTGTGCAGAGGCTGAAAAGGCTGAGCCGATGTCGCTCGACGCAGATTTTCTGAATGTGACTTTTTCGCGTATCGATGAATCGATCGCTTATGGCGCATTGTTTACGGCTTCCCATTTGCGCGCACGCGCCATTGTGGCTTTAACTGAATCTGGCTCAACGCCGTTGTGGATGAGTCGGCACGATATCGATATGCCGATTTACGCCATGACCACGAGCCGTGCCACTCAGCGAAAAGTAGCGTTGTATCGCAATGTGCAGCCATTCGAACTCAAACCCGACGCCAATGATCGTGAGTCAGTGCTGAAAGCTGCCGAAGAATTATTGCTGGCGCGCGGCTTGGTTAAAAAAGATGACATGGTCATCATGACGTGGGGTGAGCCCATGGGTCAGACCGGTGGCACTAACGCTTTAAAGATCACCAAGATTGGTGATCGCTGATTTTTGTTTTGAATTTATTCAGGAGACTTTGACATGGCACTTGTATCACTTCGTCAGTTGCTAGACCACGCTGCCGAAAATAATTATGGCCTTCCGGCCTTTAACGTCAATAATCTTGAGCAAGTCTCCGCCATCATGGCAGCAGCCGATGAAGTCGGTGCGCCCGTCATCATGCAAGCGTCTGCAGGTGCACGTAAATATGCGGGCGAAGCTTTTCTGCGTCATTTGATTTCAGCAGCAGTCGAAGCGTATCCGCATATACCTGTGGTAATGCATCAAGATCATGGTCAATCACCTGCGGTGTGTATGGCGGCTATCAAATCAGGATTTTCATCGGTCATGATGGATGGTTCCTTGATGGCTGATGGAAAATCCGTTGCCAGCTATGAATATAACGTTGAGGTATCACGCAAAGTCGTCGAGTTTTCACATGCAATTGGCGTGACCGTCGAAGCTGAGCTAGGTGTACTCGGTTCGCTCGAGACTATGAAAGGTGATAAAGAAGATGGTCACGGCGCTGAAGGTACGATGACGCGTGAGCAGCTATTAACCGATGTAAATCAAGCGGCTGATTTTGTGCGTCAAACACAATGCGATGCGTTGGCGATTGCGATTGGTACCAGCCACGGCGCGTATAAATTTTCGCGTAAACCTACGGGCGATATTCTTGCGATTGATCGCATCAAAGAAATCCATCAGCGCATTCCGAATACGCACTTGGTGATGCACGGTTCTTCCAGCGTACCGCAAGAATTGCTGGCTGAGATACGCCAGTTTGGTGGTGACATGAAAGAAACCTACGGCGTACCTGTAGAAGAAATTCAAGAGGGTATTAAGCACGGCGTACGAAAAATCAACATCGATACCGACATACGTTTGGCCATGACCGCTGCAGTTCGCCGCTACCTGGCAGAAAATCCATCGAAATTTGATCCGCGCGATTTTCTCAAGCCAGCACGTGAAGCAGCTATGCAAATTTGTAAGGCGCGTTATTTGTCATTTGGTTGCGAAGGTCAAGCCGCTCGGATTAAACCCATGCCATTAGAAAAAATGGCAGACAAATACACCAAAGGTGAATTGTCGCAGCTCGTTAAATAAAGCGAGCAGACATTCCGTTTGTCGGACTATGTAGACGCGAGCGTTATGTCTACAGTCTGGCAAACTAATTTTTTACTTTCTATAGTTAAGTAATTAAGTGATTAAGTAAGTAATTCGATAAGTCAGTAAAACTCCAGCCCTGTTGCATCACATCCAAATTTTATGACTAGCCTTTACGAATCGACGATTACCTCACTGCCTTTGCTAGGGCGTGGCAAGGTGCGTGACAATTATGCTGTGGGTAATGACAAGATCTTGATCGTCACGACCGACCGTCTTTCTGCATTTGATGTGGTGATGAATGAACCGATTCCCACCAAAGGGCAAGTGCTGAATCAGATGTCTGATTTTTGGTTTTCGAAATTAAGTCATATCGTTCCCAATCATTTAACGGGTGTCACACCAGAATCAGTGGTGTCCGCTGCAGAGGCAGATCAAGTGCGAGGGCGTGCGGTGGTGGCGAAGCGACTCAAGCCCATTTTGGTAGAAGCTGTCGTGCGAGGTTATCTGATTGGTTCGGGTTGGAAGGATTACCAAGCGACAGGTGCCGTGTGCGGCATTCCTTTACCCGCTGGTTTAAAGATGGCAGCCAAACTTTCGCAACCCATTTTTACTCCCGCCGCCAAAGCCGACCTAGGCGAGCATGATGAAAACATCAGTTTTGATGAAATGAAAAATCGTATCGGTAATGAACTAGCGACCAAAATGCGTGATGTCAGTATTCAGTTGTATCAAGCGGCGGCCGATTATGCGGCGACGCGCGGAATTATCATTGCGGACACCAAATTCGAATTTGGTTTAGACGATAACGGCGTGATGCATTTAATGGATGAAGTGTTGACCGCGGATTCCTCGCGTTTTTGGCCAGCAGATTCGTATGCAGAAGGCATATCTCCTCCGTCATTCGATAAACAATTTGTGCGCGACTATTTGGAAACATTAAACGATTGGGGCAAGACTGCGCCTGCACCGGCGCTACCTGCTGACGTGATTGAAAAAACCGGCGCTAAATACCGCGAGGCGTTGCAACGCCTAACCGGACAAACCTTGAAAGACTAAGATGAGCCAAACTAAGCCTGTTGTTGGAGTCGTAATGGGTTCATCTTCCGATTGGGAGGTGATGCAACATGCGGTTGCCATGCTCAAAGAATTCGGTATTGCGCATGAAGCCCAAGTAATTTCAGCACATCGTATGCCTGACCAAATGTTTGACTACGCAAAATCAGCGCGCACGCGTGGCTTGCGAGCCATTATTGCCGGTGCGGGAGGCGCAGCCCATTTACCTGGGATGTTGGCTTCTCAAACCATTGTGCCTGTGATGGGTGTGCCGGTGCCATCGAAATATTTGCGTGGTGAAGATTCGCTCATGTCGATTGTTCAAATGCCCAAAGGTATACCGGTTGCGACTTTTGCGATTGGCGAAGCAGGTGCTGCGAATGCAGCCTTAGCTGTGATAGCAATGTTGGCATCAGATGATTCAGTATTAGCAGACAAATTACTCAGTTTCCGCGCGAAACAAACAGACGCTGCCAAAGCGATGACCTTGCCTGCATGAGCACGTCGACTCCGTCAGAAAATTCATGTAAACCTACGGCCTTACCTTCCACCTGGTTAGGTGTGATGGGTGGTGGTCAACTTGGCCGTATGTTCACACATGCTGCACAGGCCATGGGTTACAAAGTGGCCGTTCTTGAGCCTTCGAGTGATTGCCCTGCAGGCCATGCTGCTGATCATTTGCTTGCAGCTACCTATACCGACGCTAACGCGCTATCAGAACTCGGTGCACAGTGTGCTGCTGTCACTACCGAATTTGAAAACGTCCCCGCTGAAAGTTTATCTACCTTAGCTGCGCACACCTTTGTAGCGCCGACAGCAGCGTGTGTCTCGATTGCGCAAGATAGATTGGCTGAGAAAAAGTTTTTCACCGAGTGTGCGCAAGCTTCGGGTGTTCTGCCAGCGCCGCATCAGCGTATTGCTGTAGCAGCTGACATTGATGCACTTCCTGACTCGCTGTTTCCGGGAATTTTAAAAACAGTTCGCCTTGGCTATGACGGCAAAGGACAGGTGCGCGTTACATCCAAAGAAGACGTGCGTATTGCCTTTGAACGCATGAATCATGTCGAATGCGTTTTGGAAAAAATGCTGCCGCTGGCCTACGAAGTGTCGGTGTTAGCCGCACGTGGTGCGGATGGTCAAGCAGTGGTGTATCCCATCGCTGAGAATGTGCATCGTGATGGCATACTTTTTACTACGACCGTTCCCGGTCCGAATGTAAGCAATGATTGTGCTAAACGTGCCCAAGCGGCTGCACTGGAAATCATTCATCGCTTGGGTTACGTGGGTGTGCTGTGCGTTGAATTTTTTGTGTTGAGCGACGGTTCATTAGTAGTGAATGAAATGGCGCCGCGTCCTCATAATAGCGGTCACTACACGATGGATGCCTGCATCACGAGCCAATTTGCACAGCAAGTCAGAGCGATGGCGCGACTGCCTTTGGGTGATGCACGTCAGCATTCGTCTGCCGTGATGCTGAATCTGCTGGGTGATCTTTGGTTTACAAATAATTCACAGCATCCTATCGAACCCGCATGGGATGAATTACTAGCGATTAAAGGCGCCAATCTTCATTTGTATGGCAAAGATGATCCGCGTCCGGGGCGCAAAATGGGTCACGTAACCTTTGTTGCTGAACATCTCGCAGAGGCACAGAAGCAGTGTCTCGCTGCGTGTCAATTACTTGGTATTCAAGCTTGATGCCATGATGCCGGATATTCAAGAAATTCAGCGAGCAGCGCGCTTGCTGGAGCAGGGCAAGTTGGTCGCATTTCCTACCGAGACGGTTTATGGCTTGGGTGCAGATGCTTCAAATCCAGAAGCGATTGCCGCTATCTTTACTGCCAAGGGCAGACCATCCAATCATCCCATCATTGTGCACGTGGCTCACAACGCTGATTTAACGCGTTGGGCGAGTGCTATTCCTGCCGAAGCAGAGTTACTCATCAATACATTTTGGCCGGGGCCATTAACATTAATTTTGCCGCGTGCTGATAGTGTGCCTGCGGCAGTAGCAGGTGGGCAGAATTCAATCGGCTTACGTTGTCCTTCGCATCCGGTGGCGCGTGCTTTGTTGGCAGAGTTTCGTCACGGTCAAGGTGGCATTGCTGCGCCATCAGCGAATCGATTCGGTCATGTCAGCCCCACAACAGCACAGCATGTGTTGGATGAATTTGGACATTCCACTAACAGCCCGATTGCTTGTGTGTTGGATGGCGGGCAAAGCGATGTTGGGATTGAATCGACGATTGTGGACCTAACGCGATTGGATTCGGTAGGTGCCGTCGTTTTACGGCCTGGGCAAATCAGCCTCACTCAACTAGCGCAGTGTTTGGGGCGCATGCCTGGCTTACCTGCATCATCGGACGCAGCTGCGCCACGTGTATCCGGTAGCCTTGAAGCGCATTACGCACCGAAGACGCCGCTAGCGTTAATTGATAGTGCAGAGTTATTGCCGCTGTTGCAGCGTTTGGATAATGCGCATATTACGTATGCATTGATGCATTATTCAGCCCAGTACTCAATGTTGACTCATGAAAAACAAAAAGCAGTAGTTGAACAGCAGATGCCAGACCAAGCTGAAGCGTATGCTCATCGCTTATATGCGAGTTTGAGAACCATGGATACGCAGAATGCTGAGTTGATTGTGATTGAGCACCCACCAACGGGCGATGAGTGGCAGGGTATTAATGATCGCCTGCGTCGTGCAGCATTTGAATCAAGCGATGTCGTGGAGCGATTACTGAAGCGATGAACATTAATTTACTTAAGCGGTACTAAGCCTTCGACCGTACCAAAGCGACTGCCATGAAATACTAGTGCGGGTTTGGGTTCAAAAATACAGCGCTCTACTTCGCCGACGAAAATAGTATGATCGCCTTCAGAATATTGACTGCGATTGCGGCATTCGAACCAAGCAGCGACACCCTGTAATACCGGTAGCCCAGTAGGTGATAGATCAAAACTCACACCGTCGAAACGATCGGGTAGTCGACTGGCGAAGCGTTCTGCTAATGATGCTTGATCAGCCGCTAGAACATTGATTACATAATGCGAATTAGTGGTAAACAACGGCATGCTGCTGGCTTTATTTGACAGGCTCCACAACACCAGCGGTGGTGTCAGTGATACGGAATTAAACGAGCTGATAGTCAATCCGACGAAGCCACCACTTTCATCGCGCGTAGTGATGATGGTGACTCCCGTAGCAAACTGCGACAAGGCACCACGGAAGTGTGCGTCGTTAAATGCTGTTTCTGGGGTGTTCAGTGTTGAGTTAGACATAGTGTAAGTAGAGTAATTAAACTAGATTATGCCCAAATTAGCGTTTTCATGCGGAGTTGTCCCGATTTGACTGAGCTTTCCCGCTGCGATGATTGAAACTTCCCGATTACTTGCGATGTTATCGGCGCATGCGCACGAGCATGGCGATCTCTTGTGTCATTGGTTACCTGAGCGCTTGATTACCTACCGTCGATTTTGGTCGCGTATTGAACGCGCCTCTGCGCGTTTGCAAGGTGAGTGGGGAATAAAACAAGGTCAGACGATAGCCTATGTAGGCGCATCGCATCCCGACATCATCGTTTTGTATGCTGCCTTACTTCGTATTGGTGCGGCATTCATGCCGTTGGAAGGTGTATCCACACAGGCTGCCATGTCATTTATGCAGCAAGCTGATGTATCGCACGTTGTGTTGGATGAGGATGTGACGATAGATGCACGGTCAACACACTATTTACCGCAGTTATTAGCGGACTGGTGTCATTTCGAACCGGAAGTGAATGAAGAAAATCCCTTAGAAAAGTCATTGCTGCTACCTTCCTCATCCGGTGTAATCGATCACCTAAGTCTGAGTGAATTATGCGTTAAGCTTTCACCCAGAGCTTCATCGCAATGGGTGATAGGTCCGATATTTGATATTGAAACGTTAACAAGCATAGTTTTGCCTTCATTGCGTGATTTACAGACGCTGCATTTTTCAGCGATTGAAAAAACGGCTTCAGTCGATCTATCGAATCAACAGGAGTGAGTTATGTCAAACGAAATAGCAACTTTGGGTGGTGGATGTTTTTGGTGCCTAGAAGCGGTCTACCAAGAGATGCGTGGCGTTGTTGACATACAGTCGGGCTACAGCGGCGGCCAAACAGCTCACCCAGATTACGAGTCCGTATGTAGCGGACAGACCGGGCATGCAGAAGTGGTGCGTATAGAATTCGATACTAAGCAAACCAGTTACCGTGAATTACTCGAAGTTTTTTTTACGATTCACGATCCCACTACATTGAACCGTCAAGGTAATGATGTCGGTACTCAGTATCGTTCAGTCATCTACACGCACAGTGAAGAGCAGATGAGTGTTGCACGTAAGGTGATGGCAGAAATGGCGCATGTATGGGATGCGCCGATTGTGACTGAATTACTTGAGGCGCCAGTGTTTCATGCGGCAGAGTCATATCACCAAAATTATTTCGTGAATCATCCGCTGCAATCCTATTGCGCCTTTGTGGTGGCACCGAAGGTGGCGAAATTCAGAAAAGTATTTACGGATAAGTTACGTAAAAAATAGATTCTGCCGCCATTAGGGTTGAAGGCGCTGACGCGACCACTGACCATCCGCCTCTAGCGTGTACACAATACGGTCGTGCAAACGTGAGCGTCGTCCCTGCCAAAATTCTATCCAGGTAGGTTTTAACCGATAGCCACCCCAATGAGCGGGACGCGGTGGTGGTGTATCACCATACTGTGCTTCTGCTTGCGCAAATATTTCTTCTAAATGCTCGCGACTCTGGATAGGTTGACTCTGTGCAGATGCAATCGCACCTAAGCGACTCTTAATAGGGCGTATCTGAAAATACGCTTCACTGTCAGCTTCGGCTACGCGTTCTACCGATCCTTCGATGCGTATTTGCCGCTCCAGCTCTACCCAATGAAACGTCAGAGCAGCAAAAGGATGGGTCGCAAGGTCGTGACCTTTTTTACTTTCGTAATTCGTGTACCAAGTAAAGCCGCGTTCATCAAAATCTTTTAACAACACAATGCGTGACGAGGGACGGCCGTTCGTGCCGACTGTGGCTAGACTCATCGCATTGGGTTCAGGTACTTCAGCCGCTAAGGTTTGTTTAAACCATGCGTCAAATTGAAGTATGGGATCAGCGTTTACTTCGTGTTCAGACAAAGTCGCGTGACTGTAGTCGCGGCGTAAATCAGCAATAGACATACGTTTTCATTCCTGTGAAGTCGATAATTTTTTTCGAGACTGCGCCATCGCCTTGCTCGCTGCTATGGGGATTCCCGCAGCAATAGCCAAGCTAAGGCTCCAGAATACGACAAACATTCCCAGTGCCGCACCTGCAGCGCCAAACGCTATGGGCATCATGATGGAACTGGCATTCCCTATAGTCGCACGAATTCCTATCGCCTCAGCCCCGCGTCCCGCCGGTGCGATGGTATGTAGTAAGGCCAGCACGTTCGGTTGACCCGTACCTAAAGCGAGTCCGAGTACTGCTGCGGTGGCCGCGAGTGAGACGGGTGTATCCATAAAAGGAAACGCCACGTAACAGAGTGCAGCCACACTCAGAGCCACTGTCAGTATTTGCCATTCTCGATAGCGCTGAACAATGCCCGGCATCGCCAAGCGAACTACAAACGTCGCGGCTGCAAAGCTGGCAAGAATCATCCCTATGGTAGAAGCAGAGAAGCCTAGTTGCGATCCATGTACGGGTGTGACAAAGGTAAACATATCCCAAGCCGCGGCCAATAAAATGCCAATGATGTAAACGCGACTAAGTTCACGATCGCGTAGTAATTGCAGTGGACTGCCCTTACGTTGGTGATGCGTAACGGGTTGCACAGTCACGTGTGAAACTGCACCACCCACAGTCAACGCTAATGCAGCAAGTGTGAACATACCGCAGCTTAAATAAGCGTATGAGTAGCTCGCATGATCAATCATGAAGCCTGCAATCAACGGGCCGGTAAACGATGAAATCGAAAAGCCCAGCGAGAGTCGGCTGTAACTGGCAGTACGCTGCTCAGGTGCTGACACCACACCTACCGCATGTTGAGTACCGATGAAGATCGCCATAAAGCCAGTACCGATAAGTACGGCGGCGGGATACAGCACGGTCAGGCCTGGAATCGATGCGGCCAGTAATACGCCTGCTGTGGCAAGCAAGCATCCGACCATCAATGGTTTGCGCATGCCTATGCGATCAATTACACGTCCCATGGGCACGGCCAGTAGCATGGGAAACAAAGCAAATAGCGCAATCAATGTTCCAACCGTAAATGCGGAAGCATGCAGCGATAGCGCATACAGCGCTGTCGTAACACGCGCAGCGCCCAGCGCTACATGTGCGGTAACAGCGACGGCGATTAACCGAAAAAGTGGGGAAGATAAAGACACGGTAAAAAAATCATGAGTACGGCACTAAGCGGCCGACTCATTATTATCTGGGAATGTCGCAGTGTAGAGGATACTAGTGCGCGCTGTCCGTTAAAATGCTGACATGGCTACTGTACTTCCCTTAATTTCACCGGATTCCGATGCGATCGATTTTGAGCGTCGATTTGGCGGCATTGCGCGCTTATATGGTGAATCAGCGCTGACAACCTTTAAACAAGCCCATGTCTGCGTGATTGGTGTTGGGGGTGTGGGCTCGTGGGTGGTAGAGGGTCTGGCGCGCAGCGCTATTGGCAAGATCACCATGATCGATCTCGATCATCTTTCGGAATCGAACGTCAATCGTCAACTACACGCACTGACAGATACGTTGGGTAAATCGAAAGTCGATGCCTTAGCTGAGCGCATTGCACAGATTAACCCGTATTGCGTGGTGACGCGTGTAGAAGAATTTATCGATCCCGATAATGTCGCAACGCTGATTCCGGTGGGGCAGTTTGATTATGTGATTGATGCTATCGATAATACGCGCGCTAAAACAGCACTCGTTGTTCATTGCCGCGCGAATTACATTCCCTTAGTCACCATTGGTAGCGCCGGCGGGCAGGTCGATCCCACACGAATAGCGGTATGCGATTTATCGCGCACGGAACAAGAACCTTTATTGGCGCGCGTGCGCAAGCGCTTGCGTCGCTTGCATGGCTTTCCGCGTGGGACAAAAAATAAATTTGGTATTGATGCGGTGTATTCCACCGAACCGGTTCGTCATCCGGAGTTATGTGCAACGGATGACGAAACGAATTCCGAAATGAATTCAGAAATTAATGAAGGCCTTAACGGTCTTAACTGCGCTGGCTACGGCTCAGCGGTTGTTGTTACCGCCAGCTTTGGATTTGTCGCTGCGGGTCTGGTGCTACGCAAACTAGCTGAGCAGAGTGATTAGAGTAACCAGAGTAACGCTATAGTTTCACATTTCTAAGTCTGAGTGCATTCGCAATCACGGATACGGACGAGAGGCTCATCGCAGCACTCGCAATCATCGGTGATAATAATAGACCGAGCCAGGGATATAAAGCACCTGCTGCTATCGGCACACCAACAAAATTGTAGACAAAAGCAAAAAATAAATTTTGTCGAATATTTCGCATAGTTGCACGCGAGAGCTGCCGTGCTTTAGCGATGCCACGCAAATCACCTTTAACTAAAACAATGCGCGCACTTTGCATCGCAATATCCGTCCCCGTACCCATAGCAATGCCAACACTGGCTTCGGCTAATGCAGGGGCATCATTAATGCCATCACCAGCCATGGCAACAATGTGTCCTTGTTTTTGTAAAGCTTGCACGTGTTTGAATTTATCTTCAGGCAAAACATCCGCATAGATAGAATCAATGCCCAGCGATCCGGCAACAGCGCGCGCGGTATTTAAATTATCACCCGTGATCATGATGATCTTTACGCCTTCTGCATGCAGCAAGCGGATCGCTTCACGGCTTTCAGGTTTGATACTGTCGGCAACACTAATTAAGCCAGCGCAGCGCTCGCCTACAGCTACAAACATCACGGTTTGTCCTTGGTGTTGTAATTCGTTCGCTTTGTCATTGAGTGAGCTGGTATTAATACCTGCCTCTTTGAACATGAGTGAATTACCCAAGCGTACTGGTTGGCCATCAAGCACGGCTTGTATGCCTTTGCCAGTAATAGCCTTAAAGTCACTTACCGCAAGTATAGGAAGTGATTGTGTTTTGATGTGTTCGATAATGGCAGTCGCTAAAGGATGTTCAGAAAGATTTTCTAATGCGGCTGCAAGAACGAGAACATCGGCTCGTGCAAATCCTTCGTTAGCAATGATCTGTTGTACCTTGGGTTTACCTTCAGTGAGCGTGCCTGTTTTATCGACGATCAGCGTATCGACTTTTTCCATCAGCTCTAAACCTTCAGCATCTTTAATTAATACACCATCGCGCGCGCCTCGACCAATGCCGACCATCACAGAAATAGGTGTAGCTAATCCCAAAGCACAAGGGCAGGCAATGATGAGTACGGATACCGCAGCGACTAAACCATGCGCCATGCCCGGCGGTGGACCCAGCGTGGCCCAGAGGATGAAGCTCAGAGCAGCGATTCCCATCACAGTGGGAACAAACCATCCAGAAACACGATCGGCGAGTTTTTGTATCGGTGCGCGTGATCGACCTGCTTGATTCACCAGATTGACTATTTTTGAGAGCAAGGTGTCAGCGCCGATTTTTTCGGCGCGCATCACCAATGAACCATGTTGATTCACTGTGCCAGCAACGACCTTGCTGCCCCTATTTTTTTCAGTGGGCATAGACTCACCCGTGATCATCGATTCATCGACCGTCGATTGACCATCAATGACCACGCCATCTACTGGAATCGTCGTGCCCGGCTTGATTCGCAGTTGATCCTCTTTATGAACCAGTTCTAACGTTACTTCTTTTTCACTACCGTCACTTTGTAGTTGTATTGCTGTGTTCGGTGTCAGTGCTAATAAGGATCTCACCGCAGCATTCGTGCGTGAGCGCGCGCGTAATTCAAGCACTTGACCCAACAGCACCAACGTAACGATGACTGCTGACGCTTCGAAATACAGCGGCGCCATACCATCCATAGTGAACGCAACAGGTAAGAAATCAGGTGCTAGCAGTCCTAGCAGGCTAAACAGCCATGCCGCCATCACACCCACACCAATCAAGCTGAACATGTTCAAGTGACCAGTACGAAATGATTGCGTTGCTCGCTGTAAGAACGGAGCACCAAACCACAGCACGACTGGGGTAGCAAGCAAACCCTGCAACCAACCATTGGCAGACGGTGCCAGCCAGCCCGAGCTGTCGATACCGAACATGTCACCCATGGTGAGCAGCACAAGAGGAAGCGACAACACTAGGCTAAACACGAACCGACGTGTCATGTCATCTAATTCATGCGTGTCTTCTTGCATCGTCGCTTGCATGGGTTCGAGTGCCATACCGCACTTGGGGCAACTGCCTGGCCCGATTTGCTGAATCTCGGGATCCATAGGGCAGGTATAGACCGCATCGACCGGTCCTGTTTCTACCGGGCGTTTGTTGGGCGACAAGTAGCGCAGCGGATCAGCGTTGAATTTAGTGACGCAACCCTTGCTGCAAAAGTAGTAGGTCTGACCCTCGTGTTCTGCCGACTTTTCAGGATTGGCCGCCGCTTTCATTCCACACACCGGGTCGGTGTAGGGCTTTTCTTGGGGTGCATCAGCCGGGCTGAGCGTGGGTGCTGCGGAGCGGGGGCGGCGAATTTCCTGGGATTTCATGGGTTGACTCTTTCTCTAATGGTGGCTGGCTGCACCACGCTATGCCGCTGTCATGGTTGAAAACTCACAACAAGATTTATCAATTAGTTAGTATTTACTTACGTTAATCATAAGTAAAAATTTCATTTAGTTGCCAAAAGTGCACATTTATTAGTGCATTTGTACTATTTCATCCTAGCCACACTGTACCTAAACTGAAGTTGACAAATAAGCAATATTTGTTGGGCTGAGCAAGGTGTGGTCTTCACGATACGCCGGCCAGACCGGGAGCCTGACCTCACTGGGACAGAGTATGAAGCCCAACGACATTGAGTGAGGAAAACGACTTCACTTTTATTACTTTCATTATTTGGAGCCAAGCCATGAAATTTCTAGACAAAAAACTTCGCGAATTTATCTCCGATGAACAAGGTGCTACGGCCGTGGAATATGGCCTGTTCGTCGCACTGATCGCAGCCGTGATTGTGACGCTGGTGAGTACTTTGGGTACAAAAATCAAAGCGGCATTTCAATCCATCGTTAGTGCAATTCCCTAAGCTGTATCGAAAAACCTCTGACAGCTAGGTAGAAGCATGCCAGTTGTCAGAGGCCTTGACTACCCGCTTCATGGAGTAACTATGCATCTTCTAGCCAATGATCTTCCTGCGAATAGTCTACTAGCCGCTCTTTTGCTAACCGTTATGGCAGCAGCTTGGACAGATTTTCATACATGGCGCATACCCAATCGCTTGCTAGCACCGAGCGCGGCGGCGGCATTGATGCTATCGGCCTTCGCTCCTGGAGCGCAGGGATTGTATTTATCACTGTTGGGTGCGGCAGTTGGATTACTTATTTTCTTGCCGCTGTACATACTCAAAGGGATGGCTGCGGGCGACGTAAAATTAATGACGGTTATCGGACTCTACGCTGGTCCGCAATTGACCTTAGATATTGCCTTAGTGAGTGCACTCATCGGTGGCCTGTGGGTGGTAATTTTATTTAATCGCGAGATGTCGGTTGAAAATCATAACGACTCATTTGGCATCTGTTTACGTCATCGAACACTTCGTCGATCAAATCGGTCGAAAAAATTTATTCCTCAAAATAAAAGTTTATTGATTCCTTATGGCGTGGTGATTGCCGTGGGGACGTTCGCTGCGCTGGGCATCGCCAGCACTCATTGAAATTGAGCCGGAGCCATTATGAAAAACACGCGAACATGGGTCATCTTGAGTGTGGCGATTCTCTCAGGACTACTGGCAGTACTACTCGCCGGACGTTGGTTAGATCGTCAATCGCATAGCGATATCACGCAGGTGGTGGTCGCTCGTACTGAAATTAGTTTGGGCCAGAGACTCGCGCCTGAAATGTTGAAGCTGGTTGATTGGCCAAAAAATAGCTTGCCACCTGGTGCGCATGTATCGACTGAAAAATTAGATGGTCGTGTACTCAAAGCCGGCTTACAGCGTGGTGAACCCGTATTAGAAGCCAAGCTAGCGCCGCAAGGAACGCAAGGTGGCTTGTCAGCGGTGATAGCCGAAGGTAAGCGTGCAATTACCGTCAGGGTGAATGATGTGATCGGTGTCGCTGGCTTTGCGCTACCAGGTAATTACGTTGACATCATCGTCAATACTCAAAAAGACGGTGAGCGGGTAAATCATGATCAAAATATATCAAAAATAGTCCTTGAAAAAATATTAGTACTCGCAGTCGCGCAAGAAGTCAGTCGAGATGAAACGCGGCCACGCGTTGTGAATGCCGTGACATTAGAAGTCACTCCGGAAGAAGCAGAAAAAATCGACTTGGCTCGAAGTGTCGGAAGTTTGTCCCTCGTACTGAGAAATCAGGTTGATCCGAATCCTATTCGTACCGCAGGCATTACAAAAAATGATTTACTTTCCATTCAAAACGGAGGGTTAAAGAGTGATTCAGTCGTAGTTAGTAATCCAAAGGCAAATGCGACTGCCGTTCGCAAAAAGTCAAATCAGACCAACCCTATTCAAATAGCTCGTAGTTCTTCCGTTCCTACAGCTTCGACAACAGTTCCAGAGCCTCCAGCAGAGTGTGTGGGTGTTTTGACTGGATTACGTAGCTCCAGCGAATGTTACTGAGAAGATTAATTTAAGAAGAAGGAAAAAAATTATGAAGCCTTCAAATCGAGTGGTTAATTTACTGTTGCTGCAAGTGGTGAGTCTGGGTTTGGCTCTAGCCATGGTTCCGGCAGTGGCTGATGATGCCGTGCCCAGATCAGCTCTATCGAAAAACTCAGACGTGAGCCGAATGTCGGGAATGAATTGCAGTGGAGTGGCGGCGACACCAACGAAAGTAGTACTGCCCTTAGGCAAGTCAACCATGGTGCGTTTGCCAGGACCTGTGAGTAATCGCACCTTGGGTAATCCTAATATTGCACAAGCTATGTTGGTATCACCTGAATCGCTTTATTTGTTGGGTATGTCGATTGGTACCACCAACATGATCCTGCAAGAAAAAAATGGCTCATGTAGCGTCATCGATGTCGAAGTCACCATGGACCCTGAAGCCTTGATGCAGACATTTCGAGAGTTATTTCCCGATGAAAAAAATATTCGTATTACAGCAGCTGCCGATAGTCTCGTGTTGTCGGGTGTGGTGAGTGATGCCTTGGCAGTTGCCCAAGCGGTTGATCTGGCCACGGCATATGTACGTCGGCCAGCAACGACAGGCGCATCTCAACAAGAAGGAATGAATCTTCCGTTAACTCCAGTAGGTTTGCAGCAGCAAACGGCAAATGCTGCGCAAGCAGGAGCGAGGGTGATTAATTTACTGAGTGTAGGTAGCGCCCAGCAAGTAATGTTGGAAGTGAAGATTGCAGAAGTTTCTAAGACTCTCATCGATAAATTAGGTACCGGTGTTCAGGGAAGTATTGGTGGAGGAGCTTGGACCTACAGCATACTTTCACGATTTTTGACAGGTACGTTAAGCGGCAATGCCAGTGCTACACGATCAACAGGTGCGAGGTTAACTCTTGAGGCAGAAAAAAAAGATGGCTTAGTAAAAATTTTGGCTGAGCCGAATGTGATGGCGATCAGCGGGCAAGAGGGAAGCTTTCTAGCAGGAGGAAAAATTCTGATACCTGTGTCACAAGATGCTGTATCAAATCGCATCATCCTGGAAGAAAAAGAATTTGGCGTAGGTTTAAAGTTCACACCCACAGTACTTTCCGGTGGGCGCATCAATCTCAAGGTTTCTCCTGAAGTCTCTGAGTTATCCCGGGAAGGCGTGGGTATTAGTAATCTCGCTAATACGGCGAATACGATTTTGCCTCTGATTACAACCCGACGTTCATCCACTACAGTTCAGTTAGGGGATGGAGAAAGTTTCGCCATCGGCGGCCTGATTAAAAATAACCGCACTACCAATGTCAAAGCCTTTCCAATTTTGGGTGAATTGCCACTCATTGGTGCTCTATTTCGAAGTACCGATTTTCAGCAAGATAGAACTGAGCTGGTGTTCGTCGTTACGCCACGCTTAATCAAGCCTCTTCCTCAGAAAGTAGTTTTACCGACAGATAACCACATTGACCCCAGTAGAAGTGAGTTATTTCTGGGTGGTCAACTCGAAGGAAAAGCAACGCAAAAAAATAATGCTGATTCGGATAATAAGTAAGCAAATTATTTCAACACTGAAAACGAATCAACCTAAGGAGAGTGGCCATGAAAATAAATTTATTAAAGCTAATTTTTTTAATAGGACTCATTTCATGCACAAGTGCGTGCGTGCCATTGACGCCTGAATGGGATAGTCGATTTGGAGATTCTGTAAGAAAAATAGCAGCATTACAGACGCTCAATCCCGAAGCGGGTGCCACTCCGGTGTCTGAGTCTATGGATGGACCGGCTTCACGAGAAGCCATTGGGCGCTACAGAAGTAGTTTCAAAGAGCCACAGAATAATGCGAATAGTTTCACGATCGGTGTAGGTCGTTAATAGCGACCTTTATAAAAATTGACATCGACTATTCATTAATGTGGTGGGTCAAAGATGAATCAGTCATCACTAGATACAGATAAGAGAAGGTGGGTCATCAAATGAAAGCTTTTATCCTCTCGACTGATAAAGCCCTCATGGCCTCGATGCAACGAGTCTGTGAAGCAAACAAGCCTTCCGTGGCGATCATTCCTTCTGTTCCCAGTATGCAGGCAGAAGGCGGATTGAATGCACTGAACTCGCCTGATCTGATTGTGCTTGATGCAAATAGCTATGTGGGTAAAGCGATAGGCATGCTCGAGAGTTTGGCCCAAAAATACCCCAAGGCCATACTGATGTTGTTGTCGTCTGATCGCTCTCCTGAAACCTTGATTGCGGCAATGCGCCTAGGTGTGCGTGAAGTCGTTCCCATGCCAGCGGAACATGCTGATCTTGAAGGAGCTTTGCGTCGTATTACCGAAAAATTTGATGTGGCAGAAAAGGACGAGGGAAAAATTATTTCTTTTGTTTCATGTAAAGGCGGTAGTGGCACTACTTTTATTGCTGCAAATCTTGCGTATGCGTTATCGACGTTGGGTCGTAAGCGCGTGCTGCTGATCGATCTTAATCAACAATTTGGCGATGCAGCGCTGTATGTGTCTGATCTCAAGGCGACCGTCGCATTATCTGAAGTGTGTAGTTCTGTAGAACGTCTCGATGGAAATTTGCTAGATACTAGTGCGTTGCATGTCACGCCTAATCTCAGTATTTTGGCTGCGTCGGATCAAATAGAAAGCTCAGCAGAAATACGACCTGATCAATTCGGAATTCTTCTTCAATTAGCGCGCAAGCATTACGACTTTACGGTTATGGATTTAGGTCGACAGATCAATCCTGTCAACGTACGCGCCTTGGATGCTTCCGACAGGGTATATCCCGTATTTCAGCAATCGCTACCGTACTTAAGAAATGGCCGGCGCTTATTCGATATTTTTTCAGCGCTGGGCTATCGCCGTGAAAAACTACACGTCGTTCTGAATCGTTATGACAGTTCATCCTCACTGGATGCTGCTGAGTTTGAGCGTGTTCTTGGACAGCCGGTTGTTCATCGAATTCCAAATAGCCATGAAATCGTGAATGAATCAATTAACCAAGGCTTACCTGTTTTACAGATGGCTCGTAGTAGTGTCATCTCAAAATGCCTGGTGGAGTGGGTAAACACCTTGGTCGATGTGGGTGCCCCCGCTACGACTAGCTTAATTCGCCGAATTTTTGTTCGGAATTTCGCAACGAATGAATTTTCTAAGTAAATTGTAAATTTTAAAAATAATTAACTATGAGCTTAAGAGAGCGCTTGATGGTGGAAGGTCCTACGGAATCCATATCTTCGGCCGAGATGGATTTTTACTCTCCTGCTTATCAACAATTAAAACAACAACTCCATCACCTTTTGTTAGAAAAGATCGATCTCGAAAGGCTGCAAACATTAACAACGGACCAATTTAAGCGTGAAATTACTCATCTCGTCGATGTAATATCCGATGAAGAAAAACTGATGGTGAATCAGCTTGAGCGACGTCAGCTAGCTGTTGATATGCAATATGAAATGTTGGGTTTTGGACCAATTCAGCCTTTATTGAGCGATCCATCAGTCTCCGATATCTTGGTCAATACTTTTAACCAAATTTATGTAGAACGCCGTGGCCGCCTTGAATTAACACCGATTACGTTTAACGATAATGCTCATCTACTCAAGGTGATTGAGAAAATCGTCTCTCGCATTGGTCGACGGATTGATGAATCGAGTCCTATGGTTGATGCGCGCTTGCCAGATGGTTCGCGCGTCAACGCCATCATTCCACCATTAGCGATTGACGGGCCGATTCTGTCGATACGACGTTTCTCGGTCAAGCCTTTGTCGATGGCCGATCTGCTTGGATTTAAAAGTTTAACTCAACCCATAGCAACGTTGTTGGGAGCATTGGCTAAAGCCAAAGTCAATATCTTGATCTCGGGTGGAACGGGTAGTGGCAAAACCACTTTGCTGAATGTAATTTCCGGTTTCATTCCTGCTGACGAACGCATCGTGACCATTGAAGATGCCGCCGAATTGCAATTGCAACAGCCGCATGTCGTTCGATTAGAAACTCGGCCTTCTAATATTGAAGGTAAAGGAGAAATTTCACAGCGTTCGCTAGTAAAAAATTCTCTGCGTATGCGACCTGATCGCATAATTTTAGGTGAGGTGCGTGGTAGTGAAGCACTCGACATGCTGCAAGCAATGAATACTGGCCATGAAGGTTCCTTAGCCACTATTCATGCGAATTCGCCGCGCGACGCTTTATCTCGTTTAGAAAATATGGTGGGTATGGCGAATTCCAATCTGAGTGCACGTGCCGTGCGGCAGCAAATCGCTTCAGCCATTACCGTAGTTATACAAATTATGCGTTTGTCGGATGGAAGTCGAAAATTAATCAGTCTTCAGGAAGTCACTGGCATGGAAGGAGAAATCATTTCTATGCAAGAGATTTTTGTTTTTAAGCGGTCAGGGGTTAATGCCGAAGGACAGGTTACTGGACAATTTTTAGCCACAGGCGTCTTTCCACAATTCGATCAACGACTTAAAGAGTTTGGTGTGGCAGTGCCAGAGTCAGTCTACGCCCCAACGTATGTCGGCGAGTAAAAAAGCGTTTTTAATCACCACAGTGTGGAAGGAGTTTTCTCATGGACCTTCTTTATTACGGATGCATCTTGCTGTTGTTTATTGCCATAGCGCTAGCCAGTGAAGCGCTTTGGGGGTGGTGGTTTACGAAGCTAAGCACGAAGGCTAAGCGTTTAAATAAGCGCTTACGGCAGGTCACTTCTGACAATGCTGTTCCAGGTCGTGAAACCTCTGACTTACTCAAGAGTCGTCGCTTAGCTGAATCAGACAAGGTAGATTCATTGTTGCAGCGATTGCCCGGTGTTTATCGTTTACATGCGTATCTGATGCAAGCTGGACTATCTTGGTCGGTCAGTCAATTTTTAGCGATGGGAATGATCATAGCGTTGGTTAGTTTTTTATCTTTAGAGCTACTCCCGATGTCGATTGGAATGGTGATGGCGCTATCGATCATTGCGTCACTCTCACCCTGGGTATATGTCATTCATAAACGAGCGCGTCGTTTGCTATTGCTGGAGGAACAGCTACCTGAAATGGCTGATTTTATTAGTCGTAGCTTGCGGGCTGGTCATGCGTTTTCAGTCAGTCTACAAATGTTGGTAGAAGAAATGCCACAACCGATTTCTAGTGAATTCAGGATAGTCTCCGATGAAATCAGTTTTGGCTTACCTTTGTCTGAAGCACTGCAACGTCTTTGCATGCGCGTCCCTCTCCCCGATCTTCATTATCTGGTGGTGGCCATATTGATACAGCGTGAAACTGGCGGTAACTTAGCTGAATTGATGACTAAGGTCAGTCAGCTTGTGCGGCAACGCTTGAAATTACAAGGGGATGTGCGCGTACTGTCGGCTGAAGGGCGAATGTCTGCCTGGATTCTTTGTCTACTGTCGCCGATAGTCGCTGGTGTTTTTTGCTTAACTAATCCCGATTATTTGCAGCAGTTTATTGATGACCCAGCCGGAGTAACCTTACTTTGGGTGGTGGGCGCTATGCTGGTATTGGGTATCTGGGTAATGCGTTTCATTGTTCGAATTCGGGTGTGATGATGGATACGCAAATTCTCTTTTTTTTAGTGAGTGTCTTTATTGCCGTAGCAGCGATTGTGGGCGGGATCGTCTGGTGGCTATTTACTGATCGCATACGTCGTCGGGTGGCGGATGTGCAAGGACCAGCGAAATTGTCAGCATACGACAATGAAAATCAGTGGATGGAGCATGTCGTCAGAATCAGTCGCCCATTAGCGAAGCTATCGTTCCCTTCCGAGAATTGGGTCAATTCACCTATCCGACATCGTTTAACTCATGCTGGTTGGCGTGGTCGTGCTGCACCTACACTTTTTTTTGGATCAAAAACTTTGCTGGCGATAGTTTTTCCGATGATTTTATTTTTCTCCAGCGGCGAGCATTTATTTTCTGAAAATGTGCAGATGGCATTAGCGCAGATGATTATTTTTTCGGGTATTGGCTATCTTCTCCCCAATGGCGTTCTTTACTATAAAGTGCGTCAACGTCAACGTATCATCGTTGAGAATTTCCCGGATGCGCTAGATTTAATGACTATTTGTATTGAAGCCGGTTTAGGTTTGGATGCTTCTTTAAAAAAAGTGGGCGACGAGATTCACTTAAAAAGTAAAATCCTCGCTCAGGAATTGCAATGGGTAATAATGGAATTACGAGCTGGATTTTCGAAAGAACAAGCATTACGAAATTTTGCGATTCGTACCGGGGTTGATGAAATCGAATTATTTGTAGCGATGTTGATTCAGTCCGATAGATTTGGTACGGCCATGAGCGAATCTCTCAGGATTCATTCTGAAAATCTTCGTGTCAAACGTAGGCAAAGAGCCGAAGAAGCGGCTGAGAAAATTTCATTAAAATTATTATTCCCACTAATTTTTCTAATCTTTCCAACCTTGATGTTGATTTTGGCAGGTCCAGCGATGTTGCAGATCTACCGTCTGTTATTGCCTGCGATGGCGGGTTGATCGGTACATTGTTTTAGTTAGTTATGGGTGTGGTTGAATCAACCCATACGATATCGTTATCAACGGAAAATAGTTTGCATGGAGCGGAGCTTTTTTTCTGACAGCTGGCCAAAGCGCGATCAGAAGGATCGTCACCTTCGGAGGCCCAGCTCCAGTTTCCAGAAGCAGATAGTGCGAAGGCGCGCGGAGATGATTTATTCAAGTAGTCACGATAGCCTGTGCGTCCGGCGTTTGATAAGTAGGGTACGGCAGCGATATTTTCTAACGGTGAAAAATTAGTCGCTGCGGGTCTGGCCATTTCAGCGACTTCAACAACGGGTGAGGTGGGCATGCCTAGCCGTTGCAAGAAGCGTTCAGTTTCTGGTAACCAGATAGAGACTCCATCGCGGCTACCGGCCATACCATGCGCATCATTTTTAAATTTCCCAAAGGCCGATAACTGGGGAGTAGCCCCCGCGGATTGGTAAGCATTCAGTAATTGCGTAGCTAATGCGTGATCAAAATAGCTGTCGTTCTCGCCATAAAACCATAGGCTGGGTAGAGAGGTTTTGGTTGCGTAACTCGCGAAGGCCTTCACCAATGAATTTTTCCAGTCGCAGCCGCGACCATCTACGCGAAGCCCACCCGCAAAATTAAGTAAGGCGCGCACACCTGGAAATTGGCGTACCCCAAAGGCCATGGCAGCGAGTCCACCATACGATTGGCCGCCAATAATAATGCGTTCACTATCAACCCAGTTTTGCTTAATTAATGCGACGAGTGCCGCTTCAATATCATCAGCTTGCAGATGACCGTTGTCAGCCATATTGCAACCATGATCGGTATAGGTGCCGGTTGATCGGGCGAATCCGCGGCGCATGGGTATGGCAACCGCATAGCCACGTTTGACAAATTCACGACTGATAGCCAGAAAGCGATCGCGTTTTTGTTTATGGGGATCGCCAATCTCTTTGCCATGATTCATGAGCAAAAGAGGGAAGGGACCATTCCCCGGTGGTTTGAAGATGGTGGTCTCGAATTGAAATTCGTCACCATGTTCAGTCACCGAGAGCATGATGACTTGTTCGTTGATAGTCGAATCCAACGCTTCTGCACAAGCTATCTCAGTGCTGACAAAGATATACAGAAGGCTTAGCCCCGTGATTCGCGCAAGGAAGGCGAAACGTTTGAAGAAGTGTAAGGTCATGACATCTTAGCGTAGGGCAATAATGCCCATTCTAAAGATGACCTTCTCTTACTTCAATTCAATAAAAGCTAATTTAAGCTATCAAATCGGCGATTTGATTTTTTGTCATGATGATTTTTCGACTACGAATTCGCTTCCAAACGGGTAGCGCGCAGACGCGAAGCGAGTAATTTGCCTTTACGTGCACGTTTACCAAAATGATGGGCCAGATCTTTTCCAGTCAAGATCACTTCTTGCGGTTTGCCGCTGCGCTGTGCCGTGCCTAAAATGCGCACGCCTTTTTGACTGATAGGCTGTGCAGCGATTAATTTTTCTTTAGGGTCGAGATCCATCAAGGTCACGCCGCGACCACCACCGGATTGCGTTTTAATTTCATCTAAGCCAAACACCAGCATCCGACCTTGCTCAGAAAGACAAGCTAACGCGCTAGCACCCTTGACGATCACACTGGGTCGAACAGGTTCATCACCTTCATCCATCGCCATAAATGCTTTGCCGGCTTTTTGGCGGCTGATCATGTCACCGACTTTGGCGGCAAATCCAAAGCCGCCGGTCGACGCCAATAACAACGTGGTATCCGTTAAGCCCACAAAATAATGAACTAATCGTGTTCCGGTTTCGACTTCAGCCAGCGTTGTGAGTGGTACGCCATCACCGCGCGCACCCGGTAATTGAGCTACTGCGATGGTGTACATGCGTCCGTTCGAACCAAAAGCCAATACATTGTCGGTAGTGCGGCATTCAAATGTCGCATACAACGCATCACCGGCCTTGAAGCTAAATTGTGCAGCGTCATGTCCGTGAGCTTGGCGTGCGCGCACCCAACCTTTTTGAGAAATAATGACCGTCACTGGTTCATCAATAATTTTGACTTCAGCGACCGCTTTTTCAGCCACCTTGATTAAGGTGCGGCGTTTGTCACCGTAGGTTTTTGCATCCGTCTCTATCTCTTTAATCAAAAGTTTTTTCATCGACGATGGGTTGTCGAGTAGCTCTTGCAGATTTTTCTTTTCTTTACGTAGCTCAGAGAGTTCTTGTTGAACTTTGATCGCTTCCAGTCGCGCTAGCTGGCGCAAGCGGATCTCGAGAATATCTTCTGCCTGGCGCTCAGATAATTTAAACGCTTTCATCAGCGCAGGTTTAGGCTCATCGGATTCACGAATGATTTTGATGACCTTGTCGATATTCAGGAGAACTGCTTCTCTGCCCTCGAGAATATGAATACGATCGTCAACCTTACCTAAGCGATGCTGAGTTCGGCGCGTGACTGTGTCAAAACGGAAGCCCACCCATTCACGCAGAATTTCGCCTATCCCTTTTTGTCGCGGACGGCCATCTGCGCCTATCATCACCAAATTCACGCCCACACTATTTTCTAATGAGGTATGAGCTAATAAAAGGTTACTAAATTCTTCCTGATCTTGGTTCTTTGATTTGGGTTCAAACACTAAACGTACAGCCGCTTCGCGTCCTGATTCATCGCGCACGGTATCTAATACAGAAAGAATCGTTTGTTTATTTCCCAGCTGATCAGGCGTTAAACTTTTTTTGCCGAGCTTAACTTTAGGATTGGTGAGCTCTTCTATCTCTTCCAGAATTTTTTGTGACGACGTCCCCGGTGGTAGTTCAGTCACGACTAATTGCCATTGACCACGAGCGAGATCTTCAATTTTCCAACGAGCTCTGACTTTGATACTGCCACGTCCTGATTGATAAATTTCCGAGATAGTCGATTTCGACGTAATGATTTGCCCACCGCCAGGAAAATCCGGCCCGGGTATCAGCGCCATTAATTCGTCGTGCGAAATTTTTGGCTGTTTGATGACAGCCATCGCTGCTGCTGCGACTTCATTCAGATTATGCGAAGGGATTTCAGTCGCCATACCCACTGCGATACCCGAAGCACCATTGAGTAAAGCAAACGGGAGTCGCGCTGGTAGTAGCTTAGGTTCTTCGCTCGATCCATCGTAGTTAGGTGAAAAATCCACCGTACCCATATCGATTTCATCAAGTAGCAATTGCGAGATGGGTGTTAGTCGTGCTTCGGTGTAGCGCATCGCTGCTGCACCGTCACCATCGCGCGAACCAAAATTACCGTGACCATCGACAAGTGGATAACGTAGTGAAAAATCTTGCGCCATACGAACCATGGCGTCATACACCGATTGGTCTCCGTGAGGGTGCAGCTTACCAAGTACATCACCGACGACGGCGGCTGATTTGCGCGGCTTAGCTGTTGGGTCTAAGCGCAGCTGATTCATGGCATACAAAATTCGTCGTTGCACCGGCTTTTGGCCATCGCACACATCAGGTAGCGCACGACCTTTAACCACCGAGATCGCATAATCGAGATAAGCGCGCTCAGCAAAGGTGGCAAGTGCTAGAGATTCTCCACCGTTATCAGCAGCGGCTTCAAAGAGATTGGTTTGGTCAGCCATAGTATTTTTTAACTATCCGAGACGAGTAATGTTTTCTTGATGATGTGGTTTGTGTCTAGTTGGCTTAGATATCAGCGTCAACTTCATTGCCGTGCTCTTCTAACCAAGAACGGCGAGCAGCGGCTTCGCCTTTGCCCATTAGCATAGTGAAGCGATCTTCCGAGGCTTTTTGACCCAGCTCTCCGATGCTGACTGGGAGCAGGCGACGTGTATCAGGATTCATCGTGGTTTCCCACAATTGTTCTGCACTCATTTCACCCAAGCCTTTGAAGCGTGCGATATTCCATGCGCCATCTTTTACGCCGTCTTTACGCAATTTATCTTCTACAGCCGTTAGTTCGCCTTCATCTAAGGCATAAATTTTTTGCGCAGGTTTTTTGCCGCGTGCAGGGGCATCAACGCGATACAGCGGTGGACGGGCAATATGAATATGTCCGTGATCGATCAACTTGGGAAAATGCTTGAAGAACAGCGTTAGCAAGAGTACTTGAATATGTGAGCCATCAACGTCCGCATCAGACAAAATACAAATACGGCCATAGCGCAAACCGGATAAATCGGGATTATCCGATTTGCCATGTGGGTCGACGCCAATCGCTACCGCGATATCGTGGATCTCATTATTGGCAAATAATCGATCGCGTTCGGTCTCCCACGCATTTAATACTTTGCCGCGCAATGGAAGAATGGCTTGGAATTCTTTATCGCGTCCCATCTTGGCAGAGCCGCCAGCGGAATCACCCTCGACTAAGAAAATTTCATTGCGTGTCAGATCGGTTGATTCGCAATCGGTCAGCTTGCCAGGTAGGACGGCAACACCCGACGATTTTTTCTTTTCGACTTTTTGTGCTGATCGCAGCCGGCTTTGCGCTTGGCGAATAACGAGTTCTGCCAACTTTTTGCCGTAATCAACATGTTGATTTAACCAGAGATCGAGCGCGGTGCGTGAATATCCACCAACTAAACGTACTGCATCACGTGAATTAAGTCGCTCTTTGATTTGCCCTTGAAACTGTGGGTCGAGTACTTTGGCTGATAGCACAAAGGAAGCGCGTGCAAATACGTCTTCAGGTAAAAGCTTGACGCCTTTCGGTAGCAAAGAATGCATCTCTACGAAATTTTTTACGGCTGAAAATAAGCCTTCACGCAAACCGGCTTCATGTGTTCCACCGGCCGGTGTAGGAATTAAATTCACATACGATTCGCGCACGATGCCACCGTCTTCGGTCCAAGCCACTACCCAGCCCGCACCTTCACCCTCGGCAAAGCCTTCTGCGTCAGCGAGCGCATATTGTTCGGCTTCAAAGAGTGGGATTAAGGTGTCGCTGCTACCCCCTTGCGCCAAGGCTTCAGTTAAATAACCACGCAGACCTTGTTCGTATAACCAAACTTGCTGATCGCCGGATTTTTCTTGGATGAAGGTGACTTTCACTCCAGGTAGCAGCACTGCCTTTGAACGTAATAATCGTTGCAAGTCGCCGATAGGAATAACGGAGGAATCAAAATACTTTGGATCAGGCCACACGGTAACGCGTGTACCCGATTTTTTATCGTCTTTGCCGGCAGCACGTGATTTTAGTTTTGAGGTGACGTCGCCACCAGAAAAGGCGATGGTGTGTACACCTTGTCCTTTATCGTCTTTGCGCCAGACAGTAATCTCTAATTTAACTGACAGTGCGTTCGTGACTGACACACCGACACCGTGTAAGCCGCCAGAGAAAGCGTAAGCACCTCCCGAGCCTTTGTCGAATTTGCCGCCAGCATGCAGACGGGTAAATACGATCTCGACTGTGGGCACTTTTTCTTCGGGGTGCATGCCAACCGGAATACCACGACCATCATCTTCAACACTGACGCTACCGTCTTTGTGTAATGTGACGATGATATTTTTTCCGAAGCCGCCTAAGGCTTCATCAGAGGCATTGTCGATCACCTCTTGGATGATATGCAGCGGATTCTCAGTCCGGGTATACATACCGGGCCGCTGTTTGACGGGTTCGAGTCCTTTCAGGACGCGGATAGATGATTCGCTGTATTCAGGTTTTTTGCTTGCCATGCGTAGACTAAGAGTGAGTGTGATTGACTGGTGTGCCAAACGTAAAAAATCCCCGGCATTCTAATGAATTTTTCGGGTTTATTCGTCGTTCGGTTTGAATTAAGCTAAAAATTTTTGTGTTAGCCAGCGGCTAGGTGTAAGACAGCATGTATGAACTGGCATCATTTGGAAAGCATTTGCATAGCTCGCTCCAAGCCTTCCATGGTGATGGGGTACATGCGCTGTCCCATAATTTGTTTGATGATGGTGACGGATTGACGATATTGCCATAGTCCTTCAGGTTCTGGATTGAGCCAGACAAATTTTGGAAACTGATGCGCGAAGCGCTGCAGCCAAACGGCCCCAGCTTCTTCATTGTGATACTCGACTGAGCCGCCCGCTTGCACGATTTCATACGGGCTCATAGTGGCATCGCCGACAAAAATCAGTTTGGTATCAGGTGGGTATTTGCGTAGTACGTCCCAGCTCGCAAAGCGTTCAGCATGACGGCGCCGATTGTTTTTCCATAGCGTTTCATATAAGCAGTTATGAAAATAGAAGAATTCCATATTCTTGAATTCTGTCTTTGCCGCTGAAAATAATTCTTCAACGCGCGCAATGTGATCATCCATGCTGCCGCCTACATCCATCAGCATGAGCACTTTGACCTTGTTTTTACGCTCGGGTTGCATCACCAGATCTAACCAGCCCGCATTATTGGCGGTGGCGCGGATAGTATCGTCTAAAGCTAATTCGTCTTGTGCGCCTTCACGCGCAAATTTGCGTAGTCGGCGCAGAGCGACTTTGATATTACGCGTACCTAATTCACGCTCACTGTCGTAATCACGATAGGTGCGTGCCTCCCATACTTTGACGGCGCTGCGGTTGCCGCCTTCGCCACCTATGCGTATGCCTTCGGGATTTTGTCCGCCATTACCAAAGGGTGAGGTGCCGCCCGTACCTATCCATTTATTTCCGCCTTCGTGACGCGCTTTTTGCTCTTCCAACAATTCTTTCAATCGGTCCATCAACTTGTCATAGCCGAATTTTTCTAATTGCGCTTTTTGTTCGGGCGTTAATTCGCGTTGCAGACGTTTCATCAGCCAGTCGAGTGGAATCTCTGGATTTTTTTCAAACAGAGTTTCAACGCCATGAAAATAACTGCCAAACGCTTGGTCGAATTTATCGAAATGAGCTTCATCTTTAACCATGGTGGTGCGCGAGAGGTAGTAGAAGTCATCCAGTGATGGTGAAATCACTTGACGATCTAAGGCTTCCAGTAGCACCAGAAATTCCTTGATCGAGACAGGAATCTTCGCGCTTTTGAGCGTGAAAAAAAAGTCGATCAGCATGGTCGTATCAACGGGTAGTGTTTAGCGGTTGTTACGTGACATGAAAACTAGACGCTCAAATAAATGCACGTCTTGTTCATTTTTTAAAAGCGCTCCGTGCAAAGGCGGAACAATCGCTTTTTGATCCTGACTGCGCAGCGCTTCTGGAGGAATGTCTTCTGCCAGCAAAAGCTTCAACCAATCGAGTAGTTCTGAGGTTGATGGTTTTTTCTTTAAGCCGGGAATATCGCGCACGTCATAAAACGTCTGCATGGCTTGCGCCAGGAGGTTTTTTTTCAAATTCGGGAAATGCACATCGACGATTTGCTGCATCGTCTCTTTTTCAGGGAATTTTATGTAGTGAAAGAAGCATCGACGCAAGAAAGCGTCAGGCAATTCTTTTTCATTATTCGATGTAATGATGACCAGAGGGCGATGTTTTGCACGCACCATTTCGCGCGTTTCATACACATAGAACTCCATACGGTCGAGTTCGCGTAATAAGTCGTTGGGAAATTCGATGTCTGCTTTATCGATTTCATCAATCAACAGAACCACGGGCTCTTCAGCGGTAAAGGCCTGCCAAAGCACCCCACGCACAATATAGTTGTGAATATCTTTAACGCGTTCGTCACCCAGTTGGGAATCACGCAAGCGCGAGACCGCATCATATTCATACAGACCTTGTTGGGCTTTGGTGGTCGATTTGATATGCCATTGCAAAAGTGGCATCTTTAGCGCGGCGGCGACTTCCTCGGCCAGCATAGTCTTGCCGGTTCCCGGCTCGCCTTTAATCAACAAGGGCCTTTGCAGCGTCAGCGCGGCGTTGACAGCCAGCTTGAGATCGTGAGTCGCAACGTAATTTTCGGAACCTTCAAAGCGTGCAGGGGTATTCATGGCTGTACTGATTAGTCAAAGAAAATAAGAGTGAGTATAAACGAGTGATAAGTCTGAATTCGGCTAATTTTTTCTAGTAATCGGTTGTTCAAAATAGACGTCGAAATGTGAATCGGTTATCATTAATGGCTTTTTTTTAAGCGGTCGTGTAGCAAATTATTCCGTATTTTTCAGAATTTCACGGCCGCCTTTTCGGTGTCGAATTAACTACCCAGCTATCATGAAAAAAATCTTTGCTCTTCTCGTGTTGGCGAGCGTAGCTCAGGTATCTGCTGCTGCAGACGCCCAGGGCGATGCGAGTGCCGCCAAAAATAAGGTTGCGATGTGTATAGGATGCCATGGCATTCCTGGTTACAAAGCGACCTATCCTGAGGTATACCGCGTGCCCATGCTGGGCGGCCAGTCGGAAAAATATATCGTTTCAGCGCTGAATGCCTACAAAAAGGGTGAGCGTTCGCACCCATCGATGGTGGGTATTGCTAAAGGTCTGTCGGATCAGGACATCGCTGACGTTGCCGCGTACTACGCGCAACAGAAATAAGGAGTCACCATGAATAAAATGAATTCACTGCTGGTGGCTATACTGGCTTGCGTATCGATGAATGTATTGGCGGCTGATGCAGAAGCTGGCAAAGCAGCTGTCGCAAAATATAACTGCGCATCGTGCCATGGCGCTGACTTTAATAGCCCGATTGATCCTAGCTATCCTAAGCTGGCTGGCCAGCATTCGGATTACATAGAGCACGCATTGATTGCTTATCAGCGTGGCGCGAGTGCTGCTAATGGTCGTGGTAACGCCATCATGGGTGGCATGGCTAAGCCACTCTCGAAGACAGATATCAAGGATATTGCTGCGTATCTTTCTAGCTTGCCAGGTTCGCTAGTAGTTCGTAAATAATTGGTAAATGAGCTGTGCATGACACAGACATGAAGCATAAAAAAACCGCAGCTTGCTGCGGTTTTTTTATGCTTGCGCTCGTCGTTTGATGCATTCAATGTAGGCTAAGCCATCCGGTGGTGTGCCATTGCGTTGTGAAGTCCAGAGCATTTCACCCAGACATTCCATGATGTGGTGATGTGCTTCATGTTCTGAGCCTAGCTTTTTCGCCAGAGTGTTATGCGCTTCCTTTATGCCAGGCGGTTGATCCACTGATAGTTGTTCTGCAATCGATAGATGCATGGAGAGATGAAGAAAGGGATTCGATTTACCTTTCGCTGCATCATAGTCAGCCGCTAATGCTTGGTCGCTATCCGCAAAGTCGTTTTCATATTCCGGATGCAGCCGTATCCAATCGCATGCGATAGCTTCTAATGGAGTGAGCACTGCGCCCGATACGGATTTTTTCCAGGTCTCACAAAAAAAACGTCGAACGTCGTCTTTACTCGGATTAAACATGCTTGATTATCCCAATCCAAAGATCAGTATCCAAACGCCCATCGCCGCAAAAACTGCCGCAGCAGCGATACGTATCCACACCACGGGCATCCATTGAGCGGTCGTTTTACCTAATAGGACGGCCGGAGTTATCGCTAGCATTTCCCCGATAGTTGATCCCGCCATCACGCTCGTGAAATCACCATACTTAGCGGCCATGATAAGGGTGGCGATTTGCGATTTATCACCAAGCTCGGCGAATAAAAAAGTAATGAATGCCGTAAAAATCAAACTAGCCGATGACTTTAGCGGTAGATTTTCTTCGTCATCATCGTCATCTTCGGGGATGAGTGTCCAGACAGCGATACCCAAAAACATCACCACCAGTAACCAGCGCAAAACGGCCGTGGGAATGAAACTAGAAAATGTGGTTCCCACCAGTGCGGTTACGCTCATGGTGAGTAGCGTGGCGATAAAGATGCCAGCGAGGATAGGCAAACTACGCTGATAGCGAACTGCGAGAAGTAAAGCGAGTACTTGCGTCTTGTCGCCCATTTCACCTAAAGCGACTACTGCGGCTGTGTTGAGAAATGCTTCCATTGACCTGTCAGATTCCTTTTTCAGGCGTGCGTGTTTTGGATTTGAATTCGCATAAGTCAGCGATCAGGCAATTCCAGCATTGCGGTGAACGTGCAAGACAGGTATAGCGTCCATGCAAAATCAGCCAGTGATGCGCATCCATCAAATACTCGGGTGGCACGAATTTCATCAACTTATGTTCAACAATGTCGACATTTTTTCCGGGAGCCAGACCAGTTCGATTGGAGACTCGAAAAATATGCGTATCAACCGCCATAGCGGGCTGACCAAATGCTGTGTTGAGAACGACATTGGCTGTCTTGCGTCCTACACCAGGTAAAGCTTGTAATGATTCTCGATCGCGCGGTACTTCGCCATGATGATGGTCGAGCAGGAGGCGACACGTATCGATCACATTTTTTGCTTTGTTGCGGTATAGGCCTATCGTTTGCACATACGGTATCAAGCCATCAACACCCAAGGCAGCAATTTTTTCAGGCGTGTTAGCAACGAGGTAAAGTTTTCGTGTCGCTTTGTTGACTGACACATCGGTTGCTTGTGCCGACAATATTACGGCGATCAATAACTCAAATGGTGAAGTGTATTCAAGTTCTGTGGTGGGGTTGGGATTGGCAGTCTTCAGACGTTCGAAGATTTGCTTGCGCTTTTCCGCATTCATGTTTTTTTCTGTTCCTGAGCTTCTTTTTGTAAGCGTGCGCGTTCGATGGCGGATTGAATGATCGCGCGTTTACGATTTTTTTCTGCCAGCTCTTCTGCGCTGAGGGCAGTTTCATCGTTAACTTCTTTTAATTTTGCGGCTGCTTTGGCAGCGAGTCGCGTATCTTGTTCTTCTTTTTCTACACGTAACCTGAGTTCGCGCTGATGAAAACGCTGACGAGCCGCATCGGCTTGATTAGCTGACCAGGCTTGCCATCCCGTTTTATGTTCAGTGACGGGAATCATGGCAATGCAATCGACCGGGCAGGGCGCAACGCATAAATCGCAACCGGTACACAGTTCGGGAATCACTGTATGCATTTGCTTCGCTGCACCGGCAATGGCATCGACTGGGCAGGCTTGAATACATAACGTACAGCCTATGCAGGCAGCTTCATCAATAAAGGCAACCGGACGTTCTCGCTCAATGCCATTGACAGGATTTAATGCGATGACCGGTTTACCGAGTAATGTGGCCAACCGCGCGATACCTTCGGCACCACCGGGTGGGCATTGATTGTAGTTTGCTGCGCCCTCGGCGATGGCTTCTGCATAAGGACGACAAGCGGGATAGCCACATTTCGTACACTGAGTTTGTGGCAGTAGATCTTCGATCTGATCGGCAAGTGAGCGGGCAGGGTCGCGCATAACTACGCATTATCCGGCATTTCGCTGACAGCTCGCCAGCATCACTTTCAGTCTGTAAAAAAACAAAGACCGCCTTCAGGCGGTCTTTGGTAGCGTCAATAACGAATTAATCAAAATCGATCAGTGATGAGCGCGGATGAATTCACTAATTTTAGGAGCAATGACTTCACGCCAACGACGGCCAGAAAAAATTCCGTAGTGACCGCACTTCGGAGCCGTGAAATGCTGCTTCATCTCTTTGGGGATGTGCGCACATAATTCATGCGCAGCACGAGTCTGACCCAAACCAGAGATATCATCTAACTCACCTTCGATGGTGAGTAGGGCAACGTCTTTGATATCTTGCGGACGAACGAGTTGGCCTTCGACTTCCCACGTGCCCAGCGGTAGTGCGTGATCTTGAAACACGGTTTTGATAGTTTCGAGATAGTACTCGGCAGGCATATCAAGCACCGCGTTGTACTCATCATAAAATTTACGATGCTCTTCAGCCGATTCGTTGTCACCTTCGCGCAAGTGCAGGTAAAACTCCCAATGACTTTGCGCGTGTCGCTTAGGATTCATCGCGACAAAACCCGCATGTTGCAAAAAGCCAGGGTAAACACGACGGCCATAGCCCGGATAGTTAGGTGGCACGCTGTAGATAACATTGTTCTCGAACCAAGAAAAGGGCTTGTTGGTGGCGAGATCATTCACCTGCGTGGGAGCTTTACGTGGATCGATAGGGCCGCCCATCATCACCATAGTTTTGGGTAGATTGGGTTCCTTGTTGCTAGCCATGAGCGATATAGCCGCCAGAACCGGCACGGTAGGCTGGCATACCGAAATCACATTCAAATTGGGACCAAGGTGACGAATAAAATCTTGTACGTAGTAGACGTAATCATGCAGATGAAAAGCACCATGATCCATATCTACCATCCGCGCATCGGTCCAGTCAGTGATGTAGACGTCATGCTCAGGCAATAAAGTTTTTACGGTATCGCGGAGCAGCGTAGCGTGATGTCCTGAGAGTGGCGCAACAAGTAATACTTTGGGTTGGATTGCCGCCTTAGTGTTGCGACTTTCTTTGCGAAAGTGCAGCAGCTTACAAAAAGGTTTTTCGAGCGCGATGTCTTCAATCACCGAGACTCGTTGCCCGTCGATGTCTACCGAAGTGATTCCAAATGAGGGCTTTTCGTAGTCCTTACCCAGCCTAAACATCAATTCGTAACCCGCCGCGATTCGCTGAGCGAAGGGGGTATGAGCAAAGGGAGAAACGGGGTTGGTAAACAACTTGGACGAAGCCTCGGCCCACTGAATTAGGGGGCTAAGCAGGGTTCGGTTCATTTCGTGCATTTGATAGAGCATGGTGACCTCTTATTCACGACGCCTGATTGTGACCGTAATTGCTTGCTTCCGCAATGCAGCAAATGCAAATATGAAAGATAGTCACAAGACCTAGCGTAATCTCAGTCAAAACCAAATAGTAGAAGGCTAATCAGGCCAGGCTCGCTGCGCTAGTGCTTACTGACATTGGGTTATAGCAAGATAGCACACAAGAATAGCCTGAGACTGATCTTGCCTTTTTGAGTGTAAAAGCCAGTCTTTTGTTATTAATCAGGCATTCATTCAGAGTGTCGAATTTTTTATAGGCAAGAAAATATCTATTAAAACAACAACCCCGGCGGGTGCCGGGGTTGATAGATCATGACGGATGGGCCGTGCGGCCGCGAGATTAGCGTTCCAGATACTGGAGCTTGTCTTTGGTATCTTTCCAAGTATCTGCTTCTGCAAGCGGTGCTTTCGACTTGGTGATGGAGGGCCATTTGCGTGCAAGATCAACGTTCATTTTGATGAACTGCTGCTGATCGGATGGCACATCTTCTTCAGCAAAAATAGCGTTGACAGGGCATTCAGCCACACACACCGCGCAGTCTATGCATTCATCAGGATCAATCGCCAGAAAATTCGGGCCTTCGCGAAAACAATCGACCGGGCAAACATCCACGCAGTCTGTGTAACGGCAACGAATGCACGATTCGGTTACAACGTGAGTCATAAAAATCCTATCTGTGTCTATTTTTGAAATTATGGCAAAGCGCTCTTGCTCTTAACGCCTTAGCGCCTTACCTGATTCACGGCTTTGATCGCAAAGCGTTGTATTTTAAGACAAACCACCTTGCTCTACAAACCCGGTTTAGATGGTTTTTGAATAAGCAAATAAATTAAATGACTCATGTCCCTGCTGTAAGAGCGGTCTTCTGGCCGATGGCGGTGAATAATTTTGTGCTTACGGCCTAAAATTTACTCACGCATGCTGGGCGCTGTAGTTGGGGTTGCTGAGATAGAATCAAAACTATCTAAAAGAGGACACCATGGATACATCTGCAGCCCGCGCGGCTATTTTTGGTCGGATTCGTAAAGCTCAGCAGCGCCCGGTCGAGCCGACTGCGGCCGAATTGGATCAGGTTCAAGCCTATTTAGCCTCGAATAAAGCGGGTCCGCAACCTGACATCGGTACCGATTTAGTTCATCGTTTTCGCACTCAAGCAGAGCGCACCTCGCAAACGATTGATGAAGTGGCGACTATGCGTGAAGCGCCTGCCGCTGCTGCACGCTATCTAGACAGCATAGGCGTAGCCCGATCAGCAATCGCTTGGGAAACTTTGTCCGACATTCCTTGGAATGAATCCGGTTTGCAGGTTGAGTTTCGCCCGCCGGTGAATGAAGACATGGTTGGTATCACCAGCTGCTTTTGCGCAGTGGCCGAGACCGGTACGCTGATGCTGCTCTCAGGTTCGCAAACCTATGCGTCTGCCGCCTTATTGCCGGAAACGCACATTGTGTTAGTACCCACGTCACGCATCGTTCCTTCTATTGAAGATGCGTTTGATCTCGCCAAAAAAGAACGAGGTGAATTGCCTCGAGCGACGAATTTTATTTCTGGGCCATCGCGTACCGGTGATATCGAGCAGACCATCGTACTTGGTGCGCATGGGCCCTATCGCGTACACCTCATACTGGTTCGAGATAACTGATACAAGTTGTGCTTTAGGTGATCGCAGTGAAACCAAAAATTCTAGTTACGCGCGCAATTTTCCCCCACATCATTGAGTACTTGTCTGAGCATTTTGATGTTGAAGACAATCAGAGTGATGCTTCCTACGACGATGCCGAGTTAGTAAGGCGTCTGCAGGGAAAAGTGGGTGTGTTTGCCAATCCCAGTCATCGCTTTACAGCAGAATTATTTACCGCTTGCCCAAATCTGAAGGCGGTCTGCAATATGGCTGTTGGCTATAACAATATCGATGTGCCTGCCGCCACCGCAGCAGGAGTGATGGTGACGAATACGCCCGATGTGCTCAACGAAACCACCGCTGATTTTGGGTGGACATTGATGATGGCCGCTGCGCGCCGCGTTTCTGAATCTGAGCGTTATTTGAGAGCGGGGCTTTGGAAGAAATGGCAGTACGATGATTTTCTAGGCGTTGATGTACATGGAACCACCCTGGGTGTAATCGGCATGGGTCGAATTGGGCAAGCGATTGCACGTCGTTCCATGGGTTTCAACATGAAGGTGGTGTATCACAACCGAAGTCGATTGGCGCCTGAGTTAGAGAAGGCCGCGAATCATGCGCAGTATCTCAGTCGTGATGAATTATTGCGAACCGCCGATCATGTGATTTTGGTTTTGCCCTACTCACCAGAAGTGCATCATTTAATAGGTGCCAAGCAGCTCGCGCTAATGAAGCCAACAGCAACCTTGGTTAACATCGCGCGTGGTGGTATCGTTGATGATGCAGCGTTAATTAATGCCCTTAAAGTCGGTCAGATTGCGGCGGCAGGTTTGGATGTGTTTGAAAATGAACCTGCGTTTAACCCTGATTTTTTATTGCTAAAAAATGTGGTGTTGACGTCTCATATTGGTAGTGCGTCTGTGCCAACGCGTCATGCGATGGCCTACTGCGCTGCCGATAATTTAATCGCTGCTTTGTCGGCTAAGCGACCACCTAATCTCTTGAATGCAGAAACATTCAAGTCTTAAAAATAAGACCGTAAGGTCAGTACAGCGCAGGAGAAAAAGATGGCCGATATAACGATCGTACAAGATCATGCGATGGCCATGGAGGAAGCGCGTGCTGCGGCACAAAAAGTCGCTGACCAAATGGTGGTTGATTACGAAATGATCGCCGAGTGGCAGGATGATGTGTTGAGCTTTAAGCGTACGGGTTTTTCTGGCACGCTGGCCTTAACGCCAGGGCGCGCTGAACTCGAGATTAGCCTAGGCATTATGCTCAAAGGCTTCTCTCGAAAAATAGAAGAACAAGTGACCAAAAATATGGCCAAGGTGTTCTCTACGTAGTTCAGCGCTTGGAACGACGTTGCGCTGTTTTAGACAGATAGTAATTCGACGTCAAAAATCAGGGTTGCATCCGGCGGAATTACGCCGCCTGCACCGCGCGAACCATAGCCTAGCGATGACGGAATAATGAGTCTGCGTTTACCGCCGACTTTCATTCCTTGTACTCCTTCATCCCAGCCTTTAATCACATGGCCGGCGCCGAGCGGAAATTCAAAGGGCTCATTGCGTTCTACGCTGGAATCAAACATTTCGCCTGCGCTGCCATCTGGATTTTGCAGCCATCCGCTGTAGTGAACGCTGACGTAATCACCTTCGACGGCTTCGGCGCCGCTGCCCAGCGTGAGATCGTCATATTGCAAGCCGGAGGCGGTAGTGGTCTGAGACATAGTTTTTCCTCGATTTATTAGCAGCGGGCATTTTACCAGCCGGCCAGAATCTATAATGCAGGCATGAGGCAATGTCGATGACCGTTTTTACTTCGTTCTTTCGTGCGCTATTGGTGCAGCTGCATCCGCGCATGCTGCTGCTAACTATATTGCCGTTCATGATTGCGCTTGGAGTGTGGGGTGTGGCGCTCTGGTTGGGGCTGCAACCATTGATAGACCAATTACAGGCTTGGTTCTCTGATTACGGTTTATTTCGCTGGACTGGCGATATGCTCGATTCATTAGGGCTCGCCTCGTTGAGAACTTTATTAGTTCCCTTGATTGCGATGTGGTTGCTGCTGCCGTTAATGGTACTTAGCGCTTTGCTTTTAGTGAATTTGATGGCTATGCCAGTCATTGCCAATTACGTTGGTGATCGTTTTTACCCACAGCTGGAACGACGTGAGGGGGGATCTATCAAAGCCAGTCTGTGGTTATCCTTCTCGTCGTTTGTGATTTATTTACTGGCGTGGTTGATTGTTCTTCCGCTAAATTTAGTTCCGTTATTTGCTGTTTTAGTTCAGCCTTTGTTATGGGGTTGGTTGACGGCGCGAGTGATGGCGTATGAAGCCCTATCGTCGTTTGCCGACGAACATGAGTTAACCATCATTCGAAAGCAGCAGTTTCCATTTTTAATGATTGGTGTAGTAACAGGCAGTTTGGGTGCTGCACCAGGCTTATTGTGGCTGGGCGGTGTGGTGTCAGTTATTTTTTTTCCCGTATTTGCGGCCGCAGCGATTTGGATGTATTTGCTGATTTTTGTTTTTAGTGGTTTATGGTTTCAATTTTATTCTCTGGATAGTCTGGCGAGTCTGAGAAATACGCCGATAGTTGATGTGGACCCGGTGCGGGTCATAGACATCAATTAATCGGCTGAGTTTATTTTTTATCGAGAATCTTATGGCATTTGGCATCATCATCATCGGCGACGAAATTTTGTCAGGTAAGCGTAACGACAAGCATCTAGCCAAAATTATTGAACTACTGTCCGAGCGAGGTTTGGCGCTTTCATGGGCTGAGTATCTGGGAGATGACCCCGAGCGAATTACGGCCACGCTACGACGCACCTTAAACAGCGGTGACATTGTGTTTTGCTGCGGTGGTATCGGTGCAACGCCTGATGATCATACGCGGCAGTGTGCTGCTGCTGCTTTAAATTTACCATTGGCTTTACATCCAGAAGCTAAGGTGAAAATACAAGAACGTATTATGGAGATGGCTAGCGAAGCGGGTAAAGAAATTGATCTTGATGCGCCCGATAATCAACATCGTCTGAAAATGGGAGAATTTCCAGTAGGCTCAGGAATTATTCCAAATGCGTTCAATAAAATTCCTGGCTTTTATTGGCGTAATTCCTTAGGTGGTGTGCAGTATTTTGTGCCAGGTTTTCCCGTAATGGCTGAACCCATGATGAAGTGGGCCCTCGATACGCATCATTCAGAACTTTTTCATCAAATAGCCCATGCTGAAAAATCTGTGATCGTTTATGACGGTATTGAGTCGACACTAACACCGCTCATGGAAGCTATTGAAGCAGAGTTTGAATCAGTCAAAGTATTTAGCTTACCTAGCGTGGGCGATGGTAATCGACGTCGCCATATTGAATTGGGTGTCAAAGGGGAGCCTCGGGCGGTTGAAGCGGCCTATGTTCGGATGCTATCTGGGTTGGATAATTTGCGACAAGAGTACGTAGCAGTGGCTGCGTAAAATTTCTGATCTTTAAAACGATCGCTTTATTCTTTTTTTCTGAATCGATCAAAAAATACCAACATAAATTTTATGCTGTAAATGATGAGTAAGGTGCCGATCAGGTCGCCTATAAACATCACAAAGAATGTATTCAGTGAATCAGGCGACACGCCGCGAAGTCGGTACCACATTGAGTGAGACGCTGAATTTAGTAGGGCATACAAACAAGTAAGTGCGAACAGAATTTTTACTGAAAGATTTTCCAGTGACGGTGGCATTCCAAAATGTAAGGCAATTCGATAAGCCAGATACGGCATGGCCGCAGAAATAACGGATGACACCAGCATGGTTGTGAAATCGATGTGCGCCAAGTTGGAGAGGGAAATGGCTAGCGATGCTAGAAAAATACCCAACGCACCCTCGATGCCGAGTAACAAAGTGAAGAGTAGGCGTAGTCCGGCGGGTAGGTAGATCCAGCTTGCTCCTGGGTGAAGCTCAAATGAAGCAAATAGCCAATCATTAAATTGATAAAAAACAAAGTAGGTTACTGCGGTAGCAAAGATCGAAGTCATTCGGTAATTTTTTCTTTTGGCGTTGTTTGAGAAGAATGTAACCGTCGAGTAACGGAGAGTAGGCTTCAACAATCAGGCGGTAAGTATTTAATAAAGTAACTATACAGATAAAAAAACACTATAAATATAGCGACATAGTAACCAAATCTTTTCAGGTCATTACTCAAAAAATTGATTGAATTGATTAAATTTCATCACTCATGATTTCAATGATTTTTCACTGTTTAAATGACTGATGCCATTTAAATAAATTGTTACCCCCAAGGGCAAGATTTTTTTCACGCTAAAACATTGAAAGCTTTTTACAGTGATCGTTTCGTGTTGCCGCTTCCGCCGGGGCATCGATTCCCTATGCGGAAATACAGCCTGTTGCGGGAGTCCGTAGCTACTAAGCTTCCGCACGTGAATTTTGAAGAGGCGCCACATACGACCGATGGTGTTTTGGCTTTAGCTCATCATCCGAATTACATTCATCGGGTGACCAGTGGGGCCCTCACTGAATCAGAGCAAAAGCAGATTGGTTTTCCATGGTCGCCTGAAATGGTTGAGCGTTCTCGCCGCTCAACCGGTGCGACGATTGCGGCGTGTAGAGCGGCTATTGACGAAGGTGTCGCAATCAATCTTGCGGGAGGTACGCATCATGCGCATGCGGATTACGGTCAGGGATTTTGTGTTTTTAATGATGCCGCCGTTGCTGCGCGTCTGATGCAAGCGGAACGACGCGTATCGCGTGTGGCGATTATTGATTTAGATGTGCACCAAGGTGATGGCACCGCATCGATACTCGCGCGCGATGAATCGGTATTTACCTTGTCGATGCACGGTGAGCGTAACTATCCCTTCACAAAAGCGCTTAGTGATTTAGACATTGCTTTGCCCGATGAAACGGGTGATGACGAATATCTGACCCAGCTAGATCAGGCTTTAAACACCATGTTTGAGCGTTTCAGTCCTCAATTGCTCATTTTTCTGGCGGGTGCTGATCCCTATGAAGGAGATAGATTGGGACGTCTTAGTTTGTCGATGGATGGCATGGCAGCGCGCGATCAGGCTGTCATGCAGGCGGCACAAGAGCATCGTCTGCCCGTTGCAATTGCGATGGCCGGTGGATATGGTCGCACGATTGAAGATACGGTGGCAATTCATACACAAACAATCAGCATCGCGTTTGATTATTTTCAGGCTAGGGAGTCGGTTTGAGCGAGTTACACGAATCACCCGGTCATCCGCTGATTAATGCACTTACTCCATTGGTATTTGTGTTTATATGGAGTACAGGTTTTATAGTCGCAAAATTTGGTTTGCCCTATGCACCCCCGCTGACCTTTTTATTTTTGCGTTATAGCGGTGTTGTTTTAGTTTTGTTACCTACGTTGGTTCTTGTGCGCGCTCCCTGGCCTCGCGGCATCGTTCGTCATATCGCGGTGTCGGGTGTTTTAGTTCAAGCGGGTTATTTATCGGGAGTATGGGTAGCGATTTCTTTGGGTATGCCGGCGGGTCTGGCAGCGCTGATTATTAGTATTCAACCGGTGTTGACGGCCTTTGCTGCGAGTCGAATCGGAGAGAAGGTGAGACTGACTCAATGGTTAGGTTTGCTGGCGGGTTTGTTGGGTGTGTCAATGGTGGTCAGTCACAAGTTAAGTTCTGCAGGTGTCTCGGTTATCGGTGTGCTGCTTTGTGTTGTGGCCTTATTAAGTATTACGGCGGGTACGATATATCAAAAGCGGTTTTGTCCGCGTTTTGATTTGCGGTTTGGCGCAGTGATTCAGTTTGCTGCTGCTGCTTTAGTGACCTTGCCATTTGCCTACTTTTTTGAAAATCTAACTTTCGGTTTACACGCAGTACAATGGACGACGCAATTCATAGGCGCGCTGGCTTGGGCTGTGCTTGCTTTGTCGATCGGAGCGATGTTTTTGCTTTATGTATTGATAAGGAAAAATGCAGCCACCCGTGTTTCCAGTGTGATGTATTTAACGCCAGCTGTTACTTCCCTAATGGCGTGGTTATTGTTCGATGAAACCCTCACGCTTGCGGGTGCGCTGGGAATGGTAGTAGCAGCTTTAGGCGTGGCTTTTGTAGTTAAAAAATACTAATGAGAGATACAGCAAAAACACGCGATCACTTCCGCCATTTTCTTCCCATTACTACGCGCTGGTCTGACAATGATGTTTACGGTCATGTAAACAACGTTGTCTACTATCAGTGGTTCGATACGATTGTTAACGAGTATCTGATTGTGAATGAAACGCTGGATATTCAGAATGGTGAAGCGATTGGTTTAGTAGTCGAGACGCACTGCAATTATTTTTCTTCTGTCTCATTTCCTGACCAAGTAACGGCCGGTCTGTGCGTGACGCAGCTAGGAAAATCCAGCGTACGTTATGAAGTCGGTATTTTCCGAGGTGATGATCACATCGCTTCTGCACAAGGACACTTCGTGCATGTGTATGTCGATCGCATCTCCCGTAAGCCAACGCCTATCCCGCCTAAGGCACGGGCTTTGCTGGAATCTCTGCAAGTCGTTACTCCGTAAAGAGACTCAACATGATCAGAACACCCGAACAAAAAATCGTCGATGAAGCGATTACCTCACGACGTTCAATTCGCGCTTTTCTTCCTACACCAGTAGCTCATGAAGATATTCAAGAGCTCTTGTCGGTTGCAGCACGCGCACCCTCTGGATCGAATACACAGCCTTGGAAAGTGTATGTACTGACCGGATCAACGCGTCAACGCTTGTCCGATGAAATCATGGCGACTTATCTTGATCCAGAAAAGGTGAGTGAGCATAAAGAAGAATATAACTACTACCCTTTGAAGTGGGTGGCGCCGTATGTTGATCGTCGACGCAAAGTTGGCTGGGATTTATATGCCTTGCTCGGGCTAACCCGCGAGAATAAATCAGGCATGCAAGCTCAGCACGGACGCAACTATCAATTTTTTGACGCGCCGGTGGGTTTAATTTTTACGATTGATCGGGTCATGGAACAAGGTTCATGGCTTGATTACGGTATGTTTTTACAAAGTGTAATGATCGCTGCTCGTGCGCGCGGATTGGATACATGCCCTCAAGCAGCATTTACACAGTTTCATAAAGTCATATCTCAGGTATTGGAATTGCCTGAGAGTGAGCAGGTGGTATGTGGTATGGCGTTAGGTTATGCGGATCAAGAAAAAATAGAAAACACCCTAATAACAGAACGCGAACCCCTTTCGGGATTCGCAAAATTCATGGAGTAATAATAATGAAAAAAATAGCCGTGATTGCAGGCGATGGTATCGGTCGTGAAGTCATTCCCGAAGGTTTGCGTGTTCTCGATGCGGTGACAAGAAAATTTGGAATCCAACTGAATTTTGATCATTTTGATTTTGCTAGCTGTGAGTATTTTGCAAAGCACGGTCAGATGATGCCTGACAATTGGAAAGATCAGATCGGTCATCACGATGCTATTTATTTTGGTGCCGTGGGTTGGCCAGACATTGTTCCTGACCATATATCGTTGTGGGGATCATTACTGAAGTTCCGTCGTGAATTTGATCAGTACGTCAATCTGCGGCCATGCCGATTGATGCCGGGTATTCCATCGCCCTTGGCTAACCGCAAGGCGGGTGACATTGATTTTTATGTTGTGCGTGAAAATACCGAGGGTGAGTATTCTTCTGTTGGGGGTCGTATGTATGAGGGCACCTCCCGCGAAGTGGTTTTCCAGGAAAGTGTATTTTCGCGTACCGGTGTTGATCGCATCTTGAAATATGCCTTTGAGTTGGCGCAGAAGCGTCCCAAAAAACACGTAACGTCAGCGACAAAATCAAACGGTATTTCAATCACCATGCCTTACTGGGATGAGCGAGTCGCTGAGATGACGAAGTCTTATCCTGATATTAAAGTAGATAAATTCCACATCGATATTTTGTGCGCTCATTTCGTTAAAAATCCGGATTGGTTTGATGTGGTGGTTGCGTCTAATTTGTTTGGCGATATTTTGTCGGACCTTGGCCCTGCATGTACCGGCACGATTGCGATCGCACCCTCCGCGAATATCAATCCCGAAGGTCTGTATCCCTCACTGTTTGAACCCGTCCATGGCTCAGCCCCAGACATCGCGGGTAAAGGCTTGGCTAACCCTATCGGGCAGATCTGGTGTGGCGCAATGATGCTGGATCATTTTGGTTATTCCGAAGCGGGCGCCGCCGTTGTTCGCGCTATTGAGTCTGTGTTGGAGGCAGGTCCTAAAGATGCGCCCTTTACTCCCGATATGGGTGGTAAGGCGAAGACTGCCGATCTTGGGAAAGCCATCGCGGAAGCTATTTAATTGAGGTTTGCTTAACGATGCTTGCGCGGATAGGCTCAATGTTGTTTAATGCAAAATGTTATTAAAAGATAATGTGCGGTAATAAGTTTGTTTAATTACTTCACCTAAGCCTTTAATTCACTTGCGGTTTTTCGAAATTTTGCTAAACTGCAACCAAATTTTTGCATCAAAGTATGGAGTCGGGATGCGCAGCATTGTTAGAAAAGCGAGCGTTTTAGCGCTTGCAGCGGTCTTATTCACCCCGTTGGTTGAGGGTGCTAATAGCCACAAATCAGAAAAGACGGTTAGTAAAAAATCATCATCGTCAGCGAAATCGGCTCAGTCCAATCATCGCGCGAGGGTTATCAACGCCAGTCTGTCGGTTCAGGGTAAGCGCAAGAGCGGTTTTCATCGCGTTGCCTTTGCTGCTGCATTGTCGGGTGTTCCGCCTATGGTTACTGCGGGTGATTTAGCGGGTCTCAGCCTGACCCGTGATCCCCTCGATCTGAATTCAAATGCGGCATTGGTGCTCGATCACTCAACGAGCGAAGTTCTGTTCGAGAAAAATGCTGAAATTTCACTACCAATCGCTTCGATTACTAAGCTTATGACGAGTTTGGTCGTGGTCGAGGCGAATCAAGATCTGGATGAAATTCTCACCGTCACCGAAGATGATGTTGATCGTGAGAAGTTTAGTCATTCACGTCTGCGCGTAGGTTCACAGCTTTCGCGCTCAAACATGCTGCACATTGCTTTGATGAGCTCAGAAAATCGTGCTGCCGCAGCGTTAGGCCGTCATTACCCCGGTGGCATTAGCGCCTTTGTGGCAGCGATGAATGCCAAAGCGATGGCATTAGGCATGGTGGGTTCACGTTTTTCGGATTCCACAGGCCTATCCAGTTCTAATGTATCGAGTGCTCGCGATTTGGCAAAGCTCGTTATGGCGGCATATCAGCATCCTTTGATTCGCCAATATTCAACGGACAGTCGCTACGTGGTTGATCCAGGTGGCCGTATGCTTCAGTACCGCAATTCGAATGGTTTGATTGAAAATCCGGATTGGGAAATTGGCCTGCAGAAGACCGGTTATATCTCTGAGGCAGGACGTTGCTTGGTCATGCAAGTCCATGTGTCGGGTCGACCTGTTGTGATGATTTTCCTTGATTCCAAGAGCAAGCAGTCGCGTTTAGCTGATGCAGGTCGTATTCGTAAGTGGCTAGAGAATCGCGGTGCATCGGCGATGTCACTGCGTGCTGCGAATCGTAGTTAACGTGATCTGAAATGTAGATAAAAAAAGCGAACTGATAGTTCGCTTTTTTTATGCGCTGACGTAAGTTACGTAGCTATTTGTAGCAACTGAGGCTGCTGTGATTAGGCAGATCGGTACCCGAGTACCGAGGAAATATCGGTCGTCGTTGCGATCAAGTCATCGAGCCATTCATCACTCAGTCGATCAGCGGGTGCAGAGATGGAGAGACCTGCAATCAGTCGGCCGGCATCATCGCGCACTCCCGCTGCCATGCAACGGACCCCCAACTCTAATTCTTCGTTGTCTCGTGCATAGCCGCGCGCGCGGACTAACGATAGTTCTCGCTCGAGTTTGGCCAGATCAGTAATTGAGTTTTTATTATTCCCAGCCAGTCCTGTGCGAGTTGCGTAGGCGCGAACGAGTTTGGCATCATCAACCGATAAAAATAATTTGCCTATCGATGTCAGATGCAGCGGTGCGCGACCACCAATGGCTCGTACAACTTGCATACCTGAGCGTTCTGAGAACGCCCTGTCGATATACACAATCTCATCACCTTGGCGAACGGAGAGATTTACGGTTTGCTGGGTCTTGCGATGCAAGGCTTGCATATACGGCAGTGCCGCCTCGCGGACATTCAGACGGCTTTTAACAATATTGCCGAGTTCCAGAAGACGCATACCCAAACGATAGGTGCCTGGCTCTGATCGATCGACGAAGCGCTTGGCCACCATATCGTTCAAAATGCGGTGAGCGGTCGATGGATGCAGCCCAGTGGCTGTCGCCAATTCTTTTAGGCTGACGGGATCGGGGTAGCTGGCTAGTGCATCCAGCAGGGCCATCATCCGCTCGATCACCTGAATAGAAGTCTTGTCGCTGTTTGCAGGAGAGTCGTGTTTCATGGTTCTTTTGATGCGATGCAATAAATAGTTTATACCATAATGTGAAACGCCATTACAAGACCGGGCGATAAAGATTTCAGCTGCCTGGGCAAATTTATTTCATGGGCATGTGATGCCACAAGGTGGGTTTATCCATTGATAATCTCTCCACTATAAAAATTACCCGTCAAAGCTTGCGATACACCGGTGCTGCTGCCGCTGGCTTTGCCCCTATCGGGTACACCCTGAATTCATGGAGACAGAGAATGCGCGTGGGATTATTCGTAACTTGTTTGATCGATGTAATGCGTCCAGAGATAGGCTTCTCTGCGATCAAACTGTTGGAGTCTGCTGGTTGCGAGGTGGTTGTTCCAACCAGTCAAACCTGCTGCGGACAACCGGCATATAGCGGCGGTAACAAAGCGGCCGCCCGTGAATTAGCTGAGAAATTTCTCGATGAGTTTGAAGGCTTCGACTACATCGTTATCCCCTCTGGTTCGTGCGGTGGCACCATCAAAACACATTACGATGATTTGTTCGCCGGCCATCCTGCGTTGCTTGAGCGCTTGGCTAAGATAAAGTCGCGCGTGTATGAGCTAACTGATTTTCTTGCCAGCGTAGTTAATATGCAGACATTGCCTACGCCTACTGCGGGTAGTTTTAAAGGAACAGTTACGTATCATGATTCCTGCTCAGGCTTGCGCGAGCTGGGTGTGCAAAAGCAGCCGCGCGAATTATTAGCTAAACGCGTCGGCGTTGAGCTAAAAGAAATGAATGAAGCGCGGGTATGTTGCGGTTTTGGCGGTACCTTTGCTGTTAAATACGGCGATATTTCAAAAGCGATTGTTGATGATAAATGCGCGAATATTCATGCGAGTGGTGCTGATGCCGTGGTGTTGGGTGATCTGGGCTGCATGCTAAATATTGAAGGTCGACTGCGTCGCACGGGTGACACGACAACTCGCGTACTGCATGTTGCTCAAGTTCTTTCAGGAGATGTGTGATGCAAGTTCAGACAATGCATTTCAAATCACGCGCCGGAGAAAAACTGGCGGATCAACGACTACAACAAACACTCAAAAAATTTGCAGGTCGATTTGTCGGTGCGCGTGCGCAAGCAATTACTGAATTAGATGATTTCGAAGCAACGCGTGATGCTGCCGTTGAACGTCGCATGCGTGCTATCGACAATCTTGATGTCTGGTTAGCAACGTTTGAAAAAGAAGCGACACGACGTGGTGCAACAGTGTTGTATGCCGAGACTGCTGAACAGGCATCCAAGCTGGTGGTTGAAATCGCTAAAAAGCATGGCGTGAAAAAAGTCACTAAATCGAAATCGATGGTCTCAGAAGAGATGCAACTGAATCGCGCTTTGGAAGAGGCAGGTATAACGCCAGTTGAGACGGATTTGGGTGAATACATCCTGCAGATTAACGATAACGAACCACCGTCTCACATCATCGCTCCGGTTATTCATAAAGACAAAGAAGAAGTCGCTGATCTTTTCGCTAGAGTGCACCAAAAGCCACGATTGACGGACATCACCGAAATGACACGCGAGGCGCGCGAAATGTTGCGTCCTCAGTTTTTGTCGGCGGACATGGGTGTAACTGGTGGGAATTTCATCATCGCTGAATCAGGATCTGTTGCTGTTGTAACGAATGAAGGCAACGAAGGTATGTGCACCATCATGCCGCCTAAGGTGCATGTGGTGGTGACCGGTATTGAAAAAGTTTTGCCGACCTTATCCGATCTGGCAACGGTTATGCGTTTACTGCCACGCTCAGCGACAGGTCAGTCGATTTCGAATTATTTTTCTTTACTCACTGGGCCACGCGCCAGTGATGAAAAAGATGGACCCGAGCACATGTATTTCGTGTTGGTTGATGCCGGTCGTACAGGCCTAATCGGAAGCGAATTTCAAGACATGCTTCGCTGCATACGTTGTGGCGCTTGTATGAATCATTGTCCCGTGTATCAAAAAATTGGTGGTCATACCTATGGCTGGGTTTACCCTGGCCCTATGGGTAGCGTGTTGACACCGTCTTACGTTGGCATTGAAAAAACACTCGACCTTCCACACGCATCAACCTTATGTGGTGAGTGTCACGTTGCCTGTCCGGTGAAAATTCCATTGCCTGATTTGCTCAGAAAATTAAGAGAAAAGCAGTTTGATCGCGGGTTGCGTCCTGGCTTTGAGTATTTCGCGTTTGCTATGTGGGCCTTTGTGACAAAGCGGCCAGTACTTTATCGATTTGCTACTAAAATGGCAGCGCGTATGCTCAAATTCATGGGCGGGCAACAACGTTTAATACATTCATTGCCATTGGCAGCAGGATGGACGGATAATCGCGACATGCCAGCCCCCTCAGGTAAGACGTTCCGGGAGCTTTATCAAGAAAAAACAAAAATCTGATTTATGAGCGATATCGGTCAGCCTATTAGCGAATTTAAGAGCAAGAGCGGATTCAAGCGGATTTTTTCGGCCGTGTTTTACTCGATTGATGGGTTTCGCACCGCATTGAAGTACGAGCACGCTTTTCGACAAGAGCTGATGATTGCTGTCCCCGGCATTGTGATTGCATTATTTTTACCGGTGACAGCACTTGAACGGTTAGCGTTGATTGCCGTATTGCTTTTAGTGTTAATCATTGAGTTAATTAACTCAGCGATTGAAGCGGTGGTAGATCGCGTTTCCCTCGATCGCAATCCTTTATCTAAAAATGCTAAGGATCTTGGCAGCGCTGCTGTGATGCTCGCCTTCTTATTAGCCCTGGCGACCTGGGGCATCATTGTTGGTCCTCTCATTGCTTGGTGAGTTCGTTACCGGACTCACCAAGCAGTAACTAAATTTCCCAAGGTATTTCTTATTGACCCGGATTCATGAACTCCGCATGAACGGCATTGATCTGCTTGACGACGTCATCTGATAGTTTGATGGAGTAGGCATCAATGTCATACGCCAGTTGATCAATCGATGTTGCACCAATGATGGTTGAAGCAATAAACCAGCGGGTGTAGCACCAGGCGAGCGCAAGTTGAGTGGCGGTCATGCCATTGTCTTTTGCGATTTTCATATAGCGCTTAGTCGCTTCCAGCACGAGAGGGCGCAGATAGCGTGGACTCCAGCTGGGGGGGAAATGGGTAAGACGTCCCTCTGCCTGAGGATTTTCTATGTACTTACCAGTCAACTGACCGAAGGCTAAAGGGCTATACGCCAACATACCGACGTCTTCACGGTGGCAGGTTTCATCTAGCCCGCTTTCGAAGCAACGATTCGCTAAGTGGTAGCCATTTTGAATCGATACGATGCGAGGCAAGCCCATGGTTTGCGAGCGGTGTACAAATTCTGACACGCCCCATGAGCTTTCATTTGAGACGCCGATGTAACGAATTTTTCCTTCCGCTATCAACTCTTGAAGTACTTGAAGAGTTTCTTCAATGGCCACACAAGGACGATCATGCTCAGGATTAAAAAATAACTGCCCAAACACTGGAACGTTACGGCTTGGCCAGTGCAACTGGTAGAGATCAATGTAATCTGTTTGCAGACGCTTTAAGCTGGCTTCAACAGCGGCGCGAATATTTTTACGATCAAAATTATTTTCCCCGTTACGAATCCAGGTCATAAATTTTGATGGGCCAGCGACTTTAGTCGCTAGGACAACATTTTTACGTTGTCCCGATTTTTTTAGCCAGTTACCGATGATGGTCTCGGTGGATGAATAAGTCTCTGCACTTGGCATGACAGGGTACAGCTCCGCGGTATCGATAAAATTGATGCCGCGCTCTAGTGCGTAGTCGAGTTGGCTGTGGCCTTCAGCTTCAGTATTTTGCTCGCCAAACGTCATCGTGCCCAAGCAGATTTTCGATACATGTAAATCACTGGTTCCTAGTTTTATTTTTTCCATGCTTGTCTCCCAGATTTATTTTTCAACTTACTTAACAAATTCAACGTTGCTATCGACTACGAATTCTTAGCGTGTCATTGCTATAGCTTGAGCGCAGTCCGATACTAGATCCGGACCACGATAAATTAAGCCTGTGTAGAGTTGTACCAGTTCTGCACCGGCTTCAATTTTAGAGCTAGCATCAGCAGCGCTTAGGATACCTCCTGCCCCAATGATAGGTAGTTCATTAGCCAATGCGCGATGCAAGCCGCGTATCACCTTATTTGACAATTCCAACACGGGTGCACCTGATAGACCACCCGTTTCTTCTGCATGCGGCAGTCCTTGAACCGCATCGCGCGTAATCGTGGTATTGGTGGCAATCACTCCATCAATATGATGGCGGCGCAGCGCATCAGCGATAGTTTGTATTTGTTCTTCGTCTAAATCTGGAGCGATTTTTAGTGCAATGGGTACATAGCGACCATGCTGATCAGCTAGTCGTGTTTGCGCTGTTTTTAGTTGTGATAGCAAGCCATCGAGTTCGCTCGACTGCTGCAGTTGTCGAAGATTTTTAGTATTAGGTGAAGATATATTGACAGTGATGTAGGAAGCGTAGGGATATACTTTTTCAAAACAGAGTAGATAATCTTCCGTCGCACGTTCGATCGGCGTATCGGCATTTTTACCGATATTTAAACCGAGTATGCCCTTCGCTTCTTGGTAGTAGCGTGAAGACTGTACATTCCGCACAAAGGCATCGACCCCGCCGTTGTTAAACCCCATGCGGTTGATCAACGCTTGTGCTGATGGGATACGGAACATCCTTGGTTTAGGGTTGCCCGGTTGTGCACGCGGAGTGACGGTGCCGACTTCAATAAATCCAAAACCGAGGGCGGCGAGGCCATCGATATAGGCGCCATCTTTATCCAGACCAGCCGCTAAGCCAACTGCGTTAGGAAAGGTCAGTCCCATGACTTTTCGGGGATCGATAATACGCGTTGAAATGAGCTTCGCAAGACCCAAGCTAGCGGCAGAGCGCAGTAATGGCAAAGTCAGGTTGTGCGCTGTCTCAGGATCGAGAGAGAACAGAAAAGGGCGGGCTAGGGAGTAGAGATTGTTTTTCGACACAACGACGGCCTGTGAGTAACTGATAAAAAAAGCCAGCAGAAGCTGGCTATTTTACCTTTGACCGCTTATTTGCTCAGAGTGCTTCCCACCGACCCTTGCGTAAAGCTTCGATGGGTTTGAAATTTGTTTTGTAGGCCATTTTTTCGCTTTGCGATATCCAGTAGCCTAGATAGACATACGAAATACCTAATTGACGCGCCTGTTCAATTTGCCACAACACGTTGTAAGTACCGAAGCTGGCACGTTCTTCATCAGGATCAAAGAAGGTATAGACCGACGATAAGCCATCATCTAGCACATCGATGATGCTTACCATGCGCAGCTGGCCATCAGGCTCACGGAATTCGACTAAGCGTGTATTGACTTTACTTTGCAATAAAAATTGCGCGTATTGATCACGACTATCTTGATCCATGCCACCGCCGGCGTGGCGAGCTGATTGATAACGAAGATAGAGTTCGTAATGCTCTTGCACATAAGCGAGTTTCGAAACGCCGGTAGTCAATAACTGATGCTGCTTCCAAGCGCGACGCTGACTGCGATTGGCGACGAATTGATCAACATTGACTCGCACGGGCGTGCACGCCTGACAGCCATCGCAGTAAGGACGATAAGTAAAAATTCCACTGCGACGAAAACCATTTTTGACCAGCTCTGAATACACATCAGCATTGATGAGATGCGAAGGAGTAGCAACTTGAGAGCGCGCTTGACGGCTTTCAAGATAGCTGCACGGGTAGGGTGCCGTCGCGTAGAACTGTAGCGTCGAGAAGGGCAGGTCCTTCAGGTGCGTCATGGAGTCTCTTCTGGCTGTGTGGTTGTTGGGATTGAGCTTAATCCTACACTGAAGCTTGCGCTTTTGTCGTGCGGTCCTTCTGCAAACAGTTGTCTAGGCCGCCAATTCTGTATATCGGGCTCAGAAATCGCTGTTTTCATTAGCGCAATGAATTCTGCGCGCCGAATTGGTTTGGCACCTAGCGAGGCGAGATGAGACGTTTCCTGCTGGCAGTCAATCATCTTCACTCCATGGTGACGTAAAAAATTAACTAGATAAGCGAGCGCGACCTTGGACCCGTCTGGCACGAGCGCAAACATAGACTCACCATAAAACATTTTCCCTATGCTGACACCATATGCCCCAGCTACAAGATGGTTATCAAACCACAGCTCTGATGAATGGGCATGACCCATCTTGTGCAATGCGCAATAGCCTTCGATGATTTGATTCGATATCCAGGTCCCATCGCTACCATCGCGCGGCTGCGCGCACGCATGAATGACATCGTGAAAAGCAGAATCAAAACGCAGTGTCCACTGCCCACCGTCTCGCATACTGCGATCAATTTTTTTTAGTGTTTTTGCTAGGCTGCGCGAGATGCGAAAGTCGTCGATCTGCAGCACCATTCGTGGATCAGTACTCCACCAAAGTACGGGCTGGTTATCAGAAAACCACGGAAAGATGCCGTTTTTATAGGCATCTAGCAGCCGATTCGGGGATAGATCGGCGCCGGCAGCCAATAAACCCGGTGCGCCGTCGGCTTCGGTTAACGCCTGATCGGTATCAGGAAATGGTGTGTCAGGTTCCAACCAAGGGATCATCTAGCTCACCAATTTAGGTATCTATTTCGCACTAATTATGTGCGATATCTTATCTAGGGAAAAAGCAGATAAAAATAAAATCATTTATTTCAAGGGGTTAAAATTTTTGCTATGCAGCACCAAAATGGAACGAAAATTGCTGATAGAGACGCTCCAATAATTATTTTTGCACCTTATTAGGGAGTAGTCATGGATGCATTCCACAGCGGCGCCGACACGCTTTTTATCCTCTTAGGCGCCATCATGATCCTTGCCATGCATGCAGGGTTCGCCTTTCTGGAGCTAGGCACGGTTCGCAAAAAAAACCAAGTCAATGCGCTGGTGAAAATATTAGTGGATTTTGCGGTTTCCACCATGGCTTATTTTTTTGTGGGTTATTACATCGCCTACGGTGTGCATTTTTTTGTTGGTGCCGAGGAGCTTTCTGCTAAGAGCGGCTTTGAAATGGTGAAGTTCTTTTTCTTGCTGACATTCGCAGCGGCTATTCCAGCAATTATTTCGGGTGGCATCGCGGAGCGTGCTCGCTTTCATCCACAACTGGTAGCTACCGCATTGCTAGTCGGTCTGGTGTATCCATTTTTTGAAGGTATTGCATGGAACCAGCGTTTTGGAATTCAGCCTTGGCTTGAATCAAATTTTGGTTTTGCCTTTCATGATTTTGCAGGCTCAGTGGTAGTTCATGCCGTTGGCGGTTGGGCGGCGTTACCGGCTGTCATTTTGTTAGGTTCACGTCGAGGACGTTATTCCGGTGATGGTGCAGTCGCTGCTCATCCACCTTCGAGCATTCCATTTTTGGCACTCGGTGCGTGGATATTAGCTGTGGGTTGGTTTGGCTTTAATGTCATGAGCGCGCAGACTCTCGACAAGATGAATGGCTTGGTTGCGATGAATTCGCTGATGGCTATGGTAGGCGGTACTTTGGTCGCGGTTGTGATGGGCAAGAATGATCCAGGCTTTGCTTACAACGGCCCTCTCGCTGGTTTAGTCGCAGTGTGCGCAGGTTCAGATTTGATGCATCCCTTGGGGGCGTTGGTCACCGGTGGTATTGCAGGTTTCATTTTTGTTTGGTTATTTACGCTGACTCAAAACCGCTGGAAGATTGATGATGTGTTGGGTGTCTGGCCTTTGCATGGTTTATGTGGCGCATGGGGCGGAATCGCCGCTGGTATTTTTGGTTTGCAGTCTTTGGGCGGAATGGGTGGTGTGTCACTGATGTCGCAAGTGTTCGGTACCTTGCTGGGTATCGTCATTGCATCGTTAGGAGGCTTTCTTATTTACGGGGTGCTTAAGAAAACTGTCGGTATTCGACTTGATCCTGAAGAAGAGTACGAGGGTGCAGATCTATCTATACACAAAATTACAGCCACACCAGAACGTGAAGTGAGTTGGTGATAGCGATTGATTTTTACGCTGTAATCGATTTGCGTATATCGAAAGAGTGAAATCCAAACGATTGCGGATTTTTGTGAGAAGCGAGATCGGCGAAGAAAAGTTTTAAGGTTTTCGATACCGTTGGGAAGGCGATGTCTTCCCACGGTATGTCTGATTCTGAAAAAAGTTTTACTTCCAGGCTTTCAGTGCCAGCCGAAAAGTTCAGATCTAATAAACGTGCGCGGTAAAACAGATGTACCTGATGTACGTGAGGTACATTCAGCATAGTGTAAAGCGCTTCCATCTCTATGTTTGCGCCGGCTTCCTCCAGCGTTTCACGCGCGGCTGCTTCAGAGGTGGTTTCATTGTTTTCCATGAACCCAGCGGGTAACGTCCAATAGCCGAGTCGAGGCTCGATAGCGCGTCGACACAGCAAAATTTTTTGTTCACCGTCGTGATCCCAAAAAGGGATACTTCCAACAACCATCTTGGGGTTTTGATAGTGAACAGTACTGCACTGTTCGCATACGTGCCGCAAACGATTATCGTCGGGTGGTATTTGAAGTGAAACAGTGTTTCCGCAGTTCGAGCAAAATTTCATTGCAAAGTGTTTGGTGAGTTTGCTAATGCACGAGGCAAGGCCTTTGCGACCAGTGTAGCACTCGAACGGCGAATGTCAGTTCAGTATCAAAGATTGCAAACTTTGACCATACGCTGTATATTTCAGTCCCTCAGACGCGGGGTGGAGCAGTCTGGCAGCTCGTCGGGCTCATAACCCGAAGGTCGTAGGTTCAAATCCTGCCCCCGCAACCAGTTATCAGGGCCCGGTTAATTCAACCGGGCTTTGTTTTTTGTGCGGCGATCGCCTTGAATAACAGGGTGAATTCTATTCAAGCGCCGTTGCAAATCATGGCTTTCATATACGCAAGCTGTGGGGCCTTGGGGCAAGTCTACTATTTCAGGCGATGACAAGCGCCAGGAAGTGCCCTATAATCCGGCCAACTTGGCTTGACGCGGCTTTGTTCCTTTTTCGGGACTATCTGCCACGCGTCCCACTAGTCATACGGCCTAGCCCACGTTACTCGCCCACCAAAAAGCATAATTCTCGGGCGCTGGCGTTATAGCACCACCGATATTTCTGTTCCCATCGCAGCTCGATTTGCATGGGCCTTGAATAATTGCATTCCATTGCTACCAACCTAACTGCAAGAACCGCAGATGAATACCCAAGAGGCGAAAAAAGTCCTCGAGACAGTGCTGTTATGCACTCACGAGGCGCTTTCCATTAACGATCTGAAAAAGTTATTTGCCGGGCCCGTCGAGGAGGCAGAATCGACGCTCGATACCGAGACCATCAAATCACTTTTAGAAGAATTAGCGCAAGATTGGTCCGAGCGCGGAGTTGAGCTCGTCATGCTTTCTACCGGCTGGCGCTTTCAAAGTCGTCCGGAAATGAAACCTTTTCTTGATCGACTGAATCCGGATAAGCCACCTAAGTACACACGAGCTACGCTGGAGACATTGGCCATTATTGCTTATCGACAGCCAGTCACTCGCGGCGATATCGAAGATATTCGCGGTGTGGCCGTCAATTCTCAGACCATCAAGTTGTTAGAAGACCGCGGCTGGGTTGATGTGATTGGACATCGTGATGTGCCTGGAAGGCCTGCGTTACTGGCGACCACTAAACAATTCCTTGATGACTTGGGATTGTCTTCGCTGGAGGAGTTACCACCGCTACAAGCTGTCGGTGGTGAAGGCAATGAGGCGACTGCAGCGATGCAAGCGTTAGAACAAAACTTGGAAGCTTCATTGAATCAGGCATCGATTGAATTCGTCGATGCTGCAGGCAGTGATGATCAAGCTGCGCACGTAGTAAGTGTGCATCAGGTTGATGATGCAGAGCCTGCGGAAGATGAAAGTAACGAAGAGCACTCCCAAACGTCTAGTACAACCGAAGATAAACCACACACCGAATCTGACAATGACAGCCCACAATCCCACTGATACGCCAGCTGCGTTGAACGCCGTTGATTCCGGATCGGATTCGGAGCGGCCGCAGGCAGAAGCGGTAGAAAAACCGCGCGATAGTGAGCACAAACCACCTCATCGAGGTGTCAGAGGCCCACGATCGCTGAGGCGTTCCAGAGGTGGTGATCGTTCTGCCGATGGTGCTGGCGATACGACTAAGCATGTGGGCGGTGCGCGAGAAGGTCGGGAACAAAAATTTAAAGATAACAAGGATCCGCAAAGGCATCCGCAAAAAAATAGACAAGGTCCACGCCCGGGTCCTGCTGATCGTCAGGGTCCACGTAAGCCTCATGCACGTCCTGCGCCGGTTGATGCAGACGCAATTTTTAGTTTTGTTACCTCCGATGCCTACGATACGCCAGTTGCAAGTGATGAAGCCGGGCCACGTTCGTCGTCGCGTAATCAAAAACCTGTGCGGCGTGATTTAACAGCCGATGATGACGCGCCAAAATTGCACAAAGTGTTGGCGGAAGCAGGTATGGGTTCACGGCGCGATATGGAGGAGCTCATCATCGCGGGACGCGTCTCAGTCAATGGAGAGCCTGCACATATCGGTCAGCGCATTCTGCCTACCGATCTGGTGCGTATTAATGGCAAACCTGTTCAGCGCAAAGTAAGTACTAAGCCACCACGTGTTCTGATTTATCACAAGCAGGCGGGAGAAATTGTTAGTACCAGTGATCCCGAAGGTCGTGCGACCGTGTTTGATCGTCTTCCTAATATCAAGGCTAGTAAATGGTTAGCGGTGGGTCGATTAGATTTCAATACCGAAGGTCTATTGTTGTTTACGACGTCGGGTGATCTCGCTAATCGATTAATGCATCCACGTTACGGCATTGAGCGTGAGTACGCTGTTCGCACACTGGGTGAGCTGGAAGAGGGTATGCGTCAAAAATTACTCTCAGGAGTAGAGCTTGATGATGGTCCGGCGCAGTTCAACAAGATTGCTGATGGCGGTGGTGAAGGCGCTAATCGTTGGTATCGAGTGACTATTTCTGAAGGCCGCAACCGTGAGGTGCGCCGTATGTTTGAAGCCATTGGTTTGACGGTGTCGCGTTTGATCCGTACTCGCTACGGCACGCTGACATTGCCCTCCGCGCTTCGTCGCGGACGTTGGCAAGAAATGGATGAGCACACTGTGAGGCAGTTGCTGACCGCCAGCGGTCTTGAAAAATCACCTAATCGCCAAGGTCCGGGCAAACCGCATGGGAATCATGGTGGTGCTAAGCCTGTTCATGGATCAGCTCAGCGCAATGGGAATGGTGTTCAAAATGGCAAGCGTCCTCCCAACAAGCCGCGCCAACCCGATCCTTTGCAAACAGCGCTTGGATTTCCGACAACGGGTAATGGCAACCGTCAGGGCAGACCGCAGGACGGTCAGCGCCGCTCGAATGGCGGAACGGGACAGTGGGCCAGCGATCGCTTTGGCACTGGAACGCCCGGGCGTCGTCGTTCACGCGGCTAACATTCCCTTTTTAATAATTTTTATGAGTGGCATTTGCATTGCAGCGTAGCCGCTTATCGCCTATAATCAGGGACTTAACAAAGTCTCTGTGACTCTGCGTGCGGTTCAGCTTTCATAGCTGATAACACGTTGATAGAGTGCAGAGCAAGAAAGATGGGCAGATGCCCATTTTTTTTTTCCCGAAAAGTTTGTGATTCAATTTTTGGGTTGTGAAGCTCAGCAGGAGCGCGGTTTGGTTTTATCAGCATTAATTGAAAAGACAGTTACTGGCTTGGGCTACGAGTTAGTAGATTTCGAGCAGGCCGCGCGTGGCTTGCTGAGGGTATATATCGATGTACCCGTTGAAGAAGAGCGCGCAGTCACGGTGGAAGATTGTGAAAAAGTCACTCACCAGTTGCTGCATGTGCTCACCGTAGAAAACGCGAACTATGAGCGTTTGGAAGTGTCTTCGCCTGGGCTAGATCGGCCACTGAAGAAATTTGAAGATTACGTTCGATTTGTCGGGCACGAAGCCACAGTCAAATTAAGAATGCCTATGCCGAGTGCGGCAAATCGCAAATCCTTTCAGGGTTTGTTGCATGAACCTGATGGAGAAACTCTCAGGCTTGAATTCGAAGGAAATGAAGGGCCTGCGATGTTGGAGTTTTCGCTGGCAGAAGTGGACAAGGCACGGTTGGTGCCGAAAGTGGATTTCAGGAGTCGTAAATGAGTCGCGAAATTTTGATGCTGGTCGATGCGCTGGCGCGCGAAAAAAATGTGGACAAAGAAGTTGTCTTTGGCGCCTTAGAGCATGCGCTTGCACAGGCTACCAAAAAACGTTATCAGGGAGACGTCGATATTCGCGTTGCGATCGATCGTGAGACGGGTGAGTTTGAAACCTTTCAGCGTTGGCACGTAGTGCCCGATGAAGCGGGCCTTCAATTGCCTGATCAAGAAATCTTGCTCTTTGAAGCTAAAGAACAGATTGATGACATTGAAGTTGATGATCATATAGAAGAACCGATTGAGTCTGTCGAGTTCGGTCGTCGCTTTGCGCAGGATACTAAGCAAGTGGTTTTGCAGCGCATTCGTGATGCAGAGCGCGAACAAATTCTGTCGGATTTTCTAGATCGCGGCGATTCGTTAGTGACTGGCATCATCAAACGCATGGAGCGTGGCGATGCCATCGTCGAATCAGGCAAGATCGAAGCACGTCTACCGCGCGATCAGATGATTCCTAAAGAGAATCTGCGCATTGGTGATCGTGTACGCGCCTATATTTTACGCATTGATCGTAATGCACGTGGCCCGCAAGTTATTTTGTCTCGCACTGCTCCGGACTTCATCGCCAAGCTGTTTGAACTTGAAGTGCCTGAAATTGAGCAAGGTCTACTGCTGATCAAATCAGCTGCCCGTGATCCTGGTGTGCGCGCGAAAATTGCCGTGTACACAGCCGACAAACGTATTGATCCGATTGGAACCTGCGTTGGTATGCGTGGATCCCGCGTGCAAAGCGTGACAGGTGAATTGGGCGGCGAGCGTGTTGATATCGTGTTGTGGTCCGATGATCCTGCGCAGTTTGTGATTGGTGCACTCGCTCCCGCAAATGTGTCTTCGATTGTGGTTGATGAAGATAAGCACGCGATGGATGTGGTGGTCGATGAAGAAAATCTGGCTATCGCAATTGGCCGCGGTGGTCAAAATGTGCGTTTAGCTAGCGAACTCACTGGCTGGCAGATCAACATCATGACGGCAGAAGAGTCGGCTGACAAAGTGGCCTCAGAGACAGCGGTCATTCGTAATCTGTTCGTTGAAAAATTAGATGTTGATGAAGAAGTAGCGGACATTCTTGCGCAAGAGGGATTTTCTACCTTGGAAGAAATTGCGTACGTTCCTATTTCTGAAATGCTCGACATCGAAGCATTCGACGAAGAAACCATCAACGAATTGCGTAATCGCGCACGTGATGCGCTGGTAACTGAGGCGATTGCTTCTGAAGAAGGTCTTGAGGGAATGGATGATGCGTTGCTCAATCTGGAAGGCATGGATCGTATGATTGCCGGCAAATTGGGTCTGGTTGGAGTGAAGACAATCGATGCATTTGCGGGCCTCGCTTATGACGAGTTTGGTGCCATTCTCGCCTTGCCTACAGAGCGTGCGCGTCAGTTAATCGATGAAGAATTTAAGGATGTGACGGACGATGAAATGCGGCTGATCGATGGAAAGTATGACGATCGTGCAAAAGAGCTGCAATCGCGTGTCTGGAGTCTTGCCGAAAGCAAGTAAGTGCCAGCCCCAACACCATCCAAAAGCGTGATTAGAAAAGAGGACTGAATGGCAAGTAACAACGTAGCCCAATTTGCCACCGAGCTTAAGATGCCGGCTGACTTGCTGCTTAAGCAGCTTAAGGCTGCAGGTGTCGATAAAAGTTCGACCGACGACCAGTTGTCCAAGGAAGATAAGGACAAGCTGTTAGGGCATTTGCGCAAGGTCCACGGTGCCGCAGCGGATGGTGAGAAAAAGAAAATCACGCTTACGCGTAAAGAGACGACTGAAATCAAGCAGGCTGATTCCAGCGGTAAATCGCGCACTATTCAAGTAGAAGTGCGTAAGAAGCGTACCTTCGTCAAGCGCGACGAAACGCCAGAGCAGGAAGTTGAGCCCGTCAAGACTGCGAGTGTGATCGACGAAGCTGAGCAAGCTCGTCGTGATGAAGAAGCGCGTCGTCAAGCTGAATTCATTGCGCGACAAGAAGCTGATTTGCGCGAAAAACAAGATCGCCTGGCAAAGCTAGAAGCCGAGCGAGAAGAAGCTTTGCGTGCAAGTGCTGTTGCTGAAGCTGCAGCAACTTCAACTGCTCAAACTGCCTCTGGCGAAGCTGCAGCCGAGCAAGAATCTGCAGTACGGATAGCACAAGAAAGTTCTGCGCGAGTCGTTGCAACAGAAGAGGCACGCAAAGCCGTTGCTGATGAAGTGGCGCAGATCAAAGCCATGATGAGCACGCCGCGCAAAGTCATTAAGGCACCCGAAGCGCCACGCGCTGAAGGCACGCTACACAAACCCGGTGAGAAAAAGCCCGGTGAAAAGAAAGAAGAGAAAAAGCCCGGCGAAAAGAAATCCATCAAGTCAGCTAATGTTTCTTCTACTTGGCAGGATGAAGCTAAAAAACGTAGCCCGGGTGGTTTAAAAACACGCGGTGCACCAGCCGGTGGTGGCCGTGATGGTTGGCGCGCAGGTCCACGTGGCCGCCGTAATACACAAAACGAAGATCGCGAAACTAATTTCCAACAACCGACAGAAGCGGTTGTTCGCGAAGTTCATGTGCCCGAGACCATCACAGTCGCTGAGTTGGCACACAAGATGGCAGTCAAGGCATCCGAAGTGATTAAGCAGTTGATGAAGTTGGGTCAGATGGTCACTATTAATCAGGTGCTCGATCAAGAAACTGCGATGATTTTGGTTGAAGAGATGGGCCATGTCGCCCACGCAGCCAAGTTGGATGATCCCGAAGCTTTGTTAGAAGTGGGTGAGCAACACACGGATGCTGAAATGCTGCCGCGTGCACCAGTGGTTACCGTGATGGGTCACGTCGATCACGGTAAAACTTCGCTACTCGACTACATACGTCGCGCTAAAGTAGCGTCCGGCGAAGCAGGTGGTATTACTCAGCACATTGGTGCTTATCACGTCGAAACTCCGCGTGGCATGATCACCTTCCTAGATACACCGGGTCACGAAGCGTTTACGGCTATGCGTGCACGTGGTGCTAAAGCGACCGACATCGTTATTTTGGTGGTTGCTGCGGATGATGGAGTTATGCCGCAAACGCGTGAAGCGATTGCCCATGCTAAAGCGGCTGGCGTTCCACTGGTTGTTGCTATTAACAAGATCGATAAGCCGGGATCAAATCCCGATCGTGTCAAAACCGAATTGGTTGCTGAACAAGTGGTGCCTGAAGAGTACGGTGGTGAATCGCCATTCATCGCGGTATCAGCTAAGACCGGTGAAGGCATCGATACACTGCTAGAGAACGTCTTGCTGCAAGCCGAAATTCTCGAGCTCAAAGCATCGATCGATACACCTGCTAAAGGCTTGGTAATTGAAGCCAAACTCGATAAAGGTCGTGGCCCGGTTGCTACCATCATGGTTCAGTCCGGTACATTGAAGCGTGGCGACATCGTGTTGGCTGGTTCTTCTTACGGTCGTGTGCGTGCCATGTTGGATGAAAACGGTAAACCGATCAATGAAGCGGGTCCATCGATTCCGGTAGAGATTCAAGGTCTGACTGAAGTTCCTGCAGCCGGTGAAGAAGTGATGGTATTGGCTGATGAACGTAAAGCACGCGAGATTGCTTTGTTTAGACAAGGTAAATATCGTGATGTGAAGCTGGCCAAACAACAAGCCGCCAAACTCGAAAATATGTTCGAGCAAATGGGCGAAGGCGAAGTCAAAAATCTGGCATTGATCATCAAAGCCGATGTCCAAGGTTCGCAAGAAGCCTTGGTTGCATCGATGCAAAAATTGTCGACGTCTGAAGTGCGTGTGCAAGTTGTCCATGCTGCAGTGGGTGGCATTAGTGAATCCGATGTCAACCTCGCGTTGGCATCTAAAGCGGTGATCATTGGCTTTAACGTGCGTGCCGATGCCTCGGCGCGTAAATTAGCTGAATCCAGTGGTATCGATATTCGCTACTACAACATCATTTACGATGCGATCGATGAGATCAAAGCTGCGATGGGTGGCATGCTCTCGCCAGAGAAGCGCGAAAGTGCGTTGGGCTTGGTCGAAATTCGTCAAGTCTTCTTGGTCAGCAAAGTCGGCGCAATTGCGGGTTGCTACGTACTCGAGGGTATGGTCAAGCGCGGCGCGCATGTACGTTTGCTGCGTGATAACGTCGTGATTTGGACGGGTGAACTCGATTCACTGAAGCGCTTTAAAGATGACGTCAAAGAAGTTAAGAATGGCTTCGAGTGCGGCTTATCACTGAAGAACTACAACGACATCAAAGAAGGCGATCAGCTCGAGGTCTTCGAAGTTCAAGAAGTCGCTCGTACGCTGTAACTAGGACCACAGCGTCACTCTGGAATAGTCCAGAGTGACGACTCTCCGCTACCCATGGTCAAACATAGCAAATCCATTCCCGGCCGCAGTCAACGTGTCGCCGATCAAATCCAACGCGATCTGGCTGAATTGATTGCGATGGAAGTTAAAGATCCACGTGTCGGTATGGTCACCCTCAGTGAAGTTCAACTGACTCCGGATTACGCTCACGCTAAGATATTTTTTACCACCTTAATCGATGACCCTGCATCCGTGCAGAATACGATTAATGGTTTGAAAAAAGCGTCAGGCTTTTTGCGCGTTCAACTGGGTAAGCGTCTTTCGATTCATACTCTGCCTGAATTGCATTTTGTTCACGATACTTCCACCTCGCGCGGTGCAGCCTTGTCTAAGTTAATTGACGAGGCAAATGCAACGCGTGCAAAAGACGACGATCAGTCCTAGTCGTTCTCTCATCATGAAACGCCAATTTAAGCACAATCGTGTACCCGTACACGGTGTACTGTTGCTCGATAAACCTGAAGGTGTATCGAGTACCTATGCCTTAGGTGTAGCGAAGCGTTTGTTAAATGCTGAAAAAGCAGGTCACACCGGAACCTTAGATCCATTTGCTACGGGTCTACTACCTTTATGTTTTGGTGAGGCGACTAAGTTTGCACAAGACTTACTGCACGCCGATAAAATTTATGAGGCGACGGTACATCTAGGTGTAACCACGACAACAGCGGACACTGAAGGCGACATCGTTGAAACAAAATCGGTTGACTTGACTCCTGAGCAGATCGAAATGGTGCTTCAACAGTTTCGCGGTGAGATCAAGCAAGTGCCTCCTATGCATTCTGCATTAAAGCGCGATGGCAAGCCGCTGTATGAATACGCGCGTGAAGGTGTGGTGTTGGAGCGCGAAGCACGTGAAGTCCTTATTCATGCACTTGAATTAATAGAATTTAAGTCGCCTTACTTGAAGATACGAGTTCATTGCAGCAAGGGCACCTATATTCGTGTGTTGGGTGAAGACATCGGTCGTGCATTAGGTTGCGGCGCTCACCTAATTGCCTTGCGCAGAACTGGCGTAGGTGCTTTGGATTTAGAGCGATCGATTACTCTGGCTGAATTTACTGAATTGGCCGTGGCAGATCAGAGTAAAACCTTATTGCCGGTCGATGCCTTGTTGGTTAGCTTGCTCGCTATATTTTTAAGCGAAGAACTTACTCAGCGTTTCTTGCACGGTCAGCGATTACCCGGCATGGTGTGCGAAGGTGCGTATCCAACCGAAGAAACGGACGCACTGGTTCGTGTGTATCGTGCAGTCGATGATGTCTTACTCGGTGTTGCGCTGCTTGATGTGCGCGGCGTGCTCTCGCCACAGCGTTTGGTTGCTGTGTCGGCGTCGGAGCAAGGCTGATTACGCAAATATAAATTTAATAAAATGTAGTTGGCTAGTTCATCTTTATCAGTCTTAGTCCTCTAGATTTTCTCAAGAGGAACTTCGCATGGAGCAGCTTTTATAGCTTCATAAAGCATATAGTCATTACCGTTGCTGAATCGACTAGGCATAGCCTTGCGTATATCAGGGGTCAACTCGATACCTTGACTCCTCAAGAGATCTTTAATTTTCTCGCGTACCTGATTTCTTTCCGAGCCCATACGCAAGAAATGGCCTAACCGCGCTAGCCGCGTGTCGTCTTTTCTAGGCAAACGGTGCAGCAACAAGGTTCCGTTATTGTGTTTTCCCGTGAAGAGAGTATTGGACTCTTTGCTATCCGTTGCAGCCAAAAAAGTCTTTAACCTGTCAACATTTAGGTCTTGGTCAAACCAGATATGTGTTGGTTTGAAGTTGCTATTCATGTTGGAATGTCTTTCAAAGGGTAGATAGGTGAAAGTAGTCGCTTAAACTTGAATTTCCTTGGGTTTTCCAGCGGATCCAAAAAAATAGTAACTTTTTAACATCATTTGTTCCCTGGGGTTTTGGCCGTCGATCTGAGGCGCAACTCATTGAAAATTCAAGGAATTTCACGGTTTTGACACGGAAAGATGGTAAACTCTTGGGTTCTCTAAACACCAGCCAAGCACCCTCATGTCCAGTACCGAACAACGCGCATTGCGCAACATCGCCATCATCGCCCACGTTGACCACGGCAAAACCACCCTCGTTGACCAGTTACTTCGCCAATCCGGCACCTTCCGAGAAAACCAGCAGGTAGATACCCGCGTCATGGATTCCAACGATCTTGAAAAAGAGCGTGGCATTACGATTCTGGCTAAAAACTGTGCGGTGGAATACAAAGGCACCCATATCAATATCGTTGACACCCCCGGTCACGCCGATTTCGGTGGTGAAGTTGAGCGCGTGCTGTCGATGGTTGATTCAGTGTTGCTGTTGGTTGATGCTGTTGAGGGTCCTATGCCGCAGACGCGCTTTGTGACTCGTAAGGCGTTAGCTTTAGGTTTAAAGCCCATCGTTGTTGTGAATAAAATTGATCGTCCAGGCGCACGTCCTGAATGGGTGATCAATGCCACATTTGAACTGTTCGACAAACTCGGCGCGACAGAAGAGCAACTCGATTTCCCCGTGGTGTATGCCTCAGCATTGAATGGTTATGCGAGTCTGGAATCCGATGTGCGCGAGGGTGATATGACTCCCTTGTTTGACGCCGTTCTAAGACACGTACCGGTTCGTGATGATGATCCTGACGGTCCTTTGCAGTTACAAATTTCATCGCTCGATTATTCGTCGTATGTCGGCAAGATCGGTATTGGTCGTATCAGTCGTGGTCGTGTCAAAGCGCTGCAAGAAGTCGTGATCATGAATGGTCCTGATTCAACGCCTGTTAAAGCACGTATCAATCAAGTATTGAAATTCAAAGGTTTAGAGCGCGAAATCGTGACTGAAGCGTGGGCCGGTGACATCGTACTAATCAATGGTATTGAAGATTTAGGTATTGGTACGACCGTTTGTGCGCCAGATACGCCTGATGCATTGCCTATGCTGACTGTTGATGAACCCACCTTGACCATGAACTTCATGGTGAATACTTCGCCACTGGCCGGTCGTGAAGGTAAGTTTGTTACCAGCCGTCAGTTACGCGAACGTTTAGATCGTGAATTGAAGGCTAACGTTGCATTACGCGTTGCGCCGACTGATGACGATACGATTTTTGAAGTGTCGGGTCGTGGTGAATTGCACCTGACGATTTTGTTAGAAAACATGCGTCGTGAAGGATACGAGTTGGCTGTATCACGTCCACGCGTTGTTTTTAAAATGGTCGATGGCGTGCGTCACGAGCCCTTCGAAAACCTCACCGTTGATGTAGAAGAAGTTCATCAAGGCGGTGTGATGGAAGAACTTGGTCGTCGCCGTGGTGATCTGCAAGATATGCAGCCCGATGGTAAAGGTCGTGTGCGTTTGGAATACCGTATGCCAGCTCGTGGCCTGATTGGTTTCCAAGGCGAATTCATGACGCTGACTCGCGGCACAGGCTTGATGAGTCATGTGTTTGATGCGTATGGTTTGGTTGATCCAACTAAAGGTGAATTAGCTGGCCGTCGTAACGGTGTGTTGATTTCGCAAGACGATGGCGCTGCGGTTGCTTACGCATTGTGGAAATTGCAGGATCGTGGCCGTATGTTTGTTAGCCACAATGATCCCGTGTATGAAGGCATGATCATTGGTATTCACTCACGCGATAATGATTTGGTGGTGAATCCGATTAAAGGAAAACAGCTTACTAACGTGCGTGCTTCAGGTACTGATGAAGCGGTTCGTTTGGTGCCACCGATTGAGCTGACGTTGGAATACGCCGTTGAGTTTATTGAAGATGATGAACTCGTTGAAATCACGCCTAAGAGCATTCGCTTACGTAAGCGCTTCTTGAAAGAGCATGAGCGTAAAAAAGCATCACGCGAAGCGGCGTAATAGCAGTGACTGAAAATAAAAAAGCGCTTGAGGGCGCTTTTTTATTGCGGCACAAAAGTTTTTATTTTATGGATTGAATGACGTCAGCTAGTGTACTGAACAAAGTATCGATTTGTTCGTGGTTGATGATCAGCGGCGGCGAGAGCGCGATGATATCGCCCGTGGTTCGTATCAATAGATTTTTCTCCCAGAAGCAGCGCTCAAAAACTTCATAAGCGCGCGCGGTTGGTTTACCGGGCAGGGGTTCCAACTCTATACCGCACACTAAACCTAAGTTGCGTATATCTTTGACATGCGCCAGGCCGTTAAGTTGGTGTGCAGCTTGCTCGAATGCGGCCGACATACTCGCTGCACGTTCAAATAATTTTTCATCGTGATATACCTGCAACGTCGCGATAGCGGCAGCGCAGGCGAGTGGATGGCCGCTGTAGGTATAGCCGTGATAAAACTCAATGCCATTTTCTGGTGCCGACTGCATAAACACATCGTGTATCGATTGTTTAGCGATAACAGCGCCCATAGGCACCGCCGCATTCGTTAAACCCTTAGCGCAACAGATTAGATCAGGAATGACACCAAAGTAATCAGAAGCGAAAGCAGTGCCTAAGCGACCAAAGCCAGTGATAACTTCATCAAAGATCAGCAAGATGCCGTACTTGTCGCAGATAGTGCGGAGCTTTTCTAAATAGCCTTTAGGTGGAATGATGACGCCTGTCGAACCTTGTACCGGTTCGACGATAAGTGCGGCGACCGTCGCAGGGTCATGCAATGCAAGTAACCGCTGTTCAAATTCATCGGCGAGCTCAGCGCCGTGCAGAGGCAAGCCATGTGAAAAGGCATTGCGTGAAATATCCAATGGGTGACGCAAATGATCGACCGCAGATAACGACGGACCAAAATGTTTGCGATTACCTGCAATACCGCCTACGGCGATACCGCCAAAGCCTACGCCGTGATAACCACGTTCTCGGCCAATGAGCTTAGTGCGTAAACTATCGCCACGCATGCGGTGATATGCGAGCGCCATCTTGAGCGCGGTGTCTACTGCTTCTGAGCCACTGTTACAGAAAAAAACACGATTCAATCCTTCAGGTGCCATGTGGGCGAGAGCTGTGGCCGCTTCAAAAGCCTTTGCATGCCCCATTTGAAACGGGGGTGCAAAATCCAAGGTCTGTGCTTGAGCGATGATCTGTTCGGTGATCTTGGGATGTGCGTGTCCTGCATTTACACACCATAGACCCGCGGTGCCATCAAGAATTTGGCGACCATCTTCAGCGGTGTAATACATACCAGCGGCGGCCTTCATTAAGCGGGGTCGCGCTTTGAACTGCCGATTGGCGGTGAATGGCATCCAGTAGTGAGAGGTATCTATGGGCATCGTGTCGTCTCCGCGAGCAAAGTGCCCACACTTTACTGCAAATTGTCGGCCTCTCGCCGGCGCCGGTACAATGCAGCCTGTCGCATTGCATCAAATATCAACCTCTGTGAATTATTCAACGCCCCTGCCGCCGCGCCGACTTTCGGTTGCTCCAATGATGGATTGGACCGATCGTCATTGCCGGATGTTTCATCGCCAGATCTCACGCCATACTTGGCTATATACCGAGATGGTTACTACGGGTGCCATTATTCATGGTGACAAAGCACGGCATTTAGATTTCAACGAAGAAGAACATCCGGTTGCTTTGCAATTAGGTGGAAGTGAGCCAGAAGATCTTGCGATCAGCGCCAAATTAGGTGAGCAGTGGGGCTACGACGAAATCAATTTAAATTGTGGTTGCCCATCAGAGCGCGTTCAACGTGGAGCGTTTGGTGCGTGTCTCATGGCTGAGCCTGCACTGGTTGCCGATTGCGTAAAAGCGATGCGTGATGCCGTCACCATCGACGTCACAGTCAAGCATCGCATTGGTATTGATGAGATTGACTCGTATGATTTTGTGCGAGATTTTGTGGGTGTCGTGGCACAAGCGGGTTGTAAAACGTTTATTGTTCATGCGCGTAACGCAGTACTTAAAGGTCTTAGCCCTAAAGAAAATCGCGAAATTCCTCCTCTACGCTATGAACGAGCTTATCAGTTGAAGAAGGATTTTCCTGAGCTCGAAATTATTATCAATGGTGGCATTACAGAGTTAAACGAAATTGATGAGCATCTACAGCATGTTGATGGCGTGATGTTGGGTCGTCAGGCCTACCATCATCCGTATTTACTATCCACATTTGACGAGCGCTATTACGGTGACACGGCAAGCGTGCGTACCAGAGACGAAATTCTTCATGCCATGCTGCCTTATATACAGAGTCAATTAGCGACGAGCGGGCCTCGCCTGAACAGTATTACTCGACACATGTTAGGTCTGATGGCTGGGTTACCCGGTGCGCGCGCCTTCCGTCAGCGGCTATCGGATTCCAAACAACTCGCTAGCGGTGATCCTGCCTTGCTGCTTCGTGCAGCTGAGGCTATGAAACTCAAATAGCCTAAGCCTTAGTTATAACCACCGATAGTGCATTTTTGATGCAGCTTTTGCTTGCATTACATTGCCGCACACGCTCTCAAATCTTACGTTTTGTTTCTGTGATTGCTAAATCGCAGAACCTCAGCTCAATCGCAGAACCTTACCTAACCTGAATAGTCAAGCCATGAGTCGGTGCGGAATTCCGTATCAATGATTTCACATGGTTTATCGTCGTTAGTCTAATTGGCACACCGAAACAAAATATTAACGGTTTATTTTCCAAGGATGGAATGCTAAATATCGTTCAAATTATTTTAAAAAATCAGATCTTAGCCCTATCGCGGAGCGAACTATGCCTAGCGTTATAAAAAATAGGGAGCCTACAGTTTACGTAAACCCAGCGATTCAAACGACTGCGTTGCTTGGTTATTCGAAAGCGATGAATCATTTACGGCACCAAATAAATCGCGTTGCCACAACGGACGTCAGCGTTTTTTTATTGGGCGAGAGTGGCACTGGAAAAGAATTAGTGGCAGCAGAAATTCACGCAAAAAGCCTTCGTAAGAACAAACTATTTTTACCCATTAATTGTGGGGCGATTTCTCCGCAATTGATTGAGAGTGAACTATTTGGGCATGAAAAAGGTAGTTTTACCGGAGCTGATCGTCTGCATCGAGGGTATTTTGAGCGTGCCAATGAAGGTACCTTGTTTTTAGATGAAATCATAGAAATGCCTGTCGCGTTACAAGCCAAATTTCTACGTGTTCTAGAAACTGGAAAATTTACGCGCGTGGGAGGTGATAACGAAATCCAAAGTGATGTGCGCATCATAGCGGCAACCAACCAAAATCCTTCTCATGCAATTGCAGAAGGTTATTTCAGACTGGATTTTTATCATCGTTTAAATACGTTCCCCATTCGAATAGCCGCGTTACGTGAACGTGGAGAAGATATTGAGCTTTTAGCGCGCCATTTTCTTAATGAGTTTAATCAAGTACATGGAACTCAAAAAATTCTTTCAAAGAAAATGATGCCGGAATTAAGGCGATATCTTTGGCCAGGAAATGTGAGAGAGCTAAGAAATTATATACAGCGGGCCTGCATACTTGCTGATGAAATAGTCGATTTGCCAGCGCCAGTAGGTGTTGCTGATGCATCCACAACAGATTCTCGGCATCTGGCTATTCGCGTTGGAATCACGCTCGCCGAAGTTGATCGTCAATTAATTCTGGCGACACTGTCAGTGTGTAGTGGGGCTAAAAAGCGAGCGGCTCATTTACTGGGGATTAGTTTGAAAACGCTCTACAACCGACTTGAGGAGTATAGCGACAATCAGCAATCCCACGTTATCGCAGAAGCTTGCAACTTACCAAGGCGCTATGTCCCTTTCATTATTGGAGAAAAAAATGGTTAGAAAATGGTTGGCGACGCTGATGAGTATTTTGATACTGAGCTGTTCGGCATGTGAAAGTACCGGTGGTCTCGGCGGTGGAAGTTCGCAAACGCAGACCTATCCTGTATCTAGTCATGTGAATGGAAAGGGAACTATCGAATCAATCGAGGTTATTCCTCGTGCTAAGAGTGTGGGGCTAGGTACGCTCGCTGGCGCGGCGATTGGTGGAATACTAGGATATCAATTCGGTGGAGGTATGGGTAAAGCTGTCACGACAGTTGCAGGTGCTGCTGGCGGAGCGTATGTAGGTAATGAAGTAGATAAGAAAAGTCACACGGATGATCCTGTTTATAAGGTCACTATTCGTATGGAGGATGGAACTATTCAATCATTTGCGCAAGAGTCAGAACCGCTCGTCAAACAAGGTGATCGCGTAAAAATTACTCGCGGGGTGGTGTCGAAAATTTGAAATGCTAACTAGGACTATCCGTGGCAATAAGTATCGCTATGTGTAACGCATAGTCACTTAGCGATTTGTTTGTCGTTAAACCAGCAAGGAGATGTCAATGAAATCCCCATCCATTGAAAGCAATGTGACGGTTCCTTCCCATGAAGGTACCAAGCTGAAAAACTCCCTTAGGAGCGGCTTGTTTACCACCATCTGTTGGAGTGCAGTGCTTGCGGGGGTCGCCATTGCTGTTTCGGTACAGCTGGTTTTAATGATGCTAGGGGTTGCTAGTGGCGTTGCGCTCGCTAATCTTGCAATCGGTGAAACGCTGAGCTATGGAGCATTAATGTGGGCGAGTGTGTCGATGTTAATCGCTGCATTTGTGGGTGCTTACGTTGCGGGTCGAATGTCAGGCTTGCGTCGTAAAATCGATGGGATATTACACGGCGTCATTAGTTGGGCAGTATCGATCTTGCTGGCGTTGATACTGGCAACGACGACAGGTGGATCACTCATTTCAAGTTTAGTGTCGAATTTAATTCAAGGTGGAATAGTGGTTGCCCCATATGGCGCGAACGTTGCCAGTATGTTGAATAGACAATTGGGCCCGAATATGGAATCGGCTTCTTTACGTGTGCTGCAAGAATATATTCTGTCGGGTCGGCGCGATCAGGCAATAGACTATTTAAATAGCACGATGAATGTTCAACGTGAGCGTGCTGCCGGGATTGTTGATCAGGCCTTGATTCTTTCTGGCTCGTCCCAACAAGCTTCACCGGAGGGGCGCGCTGCAGAAGCTCGTGCTGTTAAAAATTTCCATACTGCTTCGTGGACTAGCTTTGTCGCTATGTTACTAGCCGTTGTACTAAGTTGTCTGGGTGGAGCCTTGGGTACACTTGGATCACAGCGGACTATTTGGAGCGAGAGCGCTGAAGATGCTGAGGCATCGTCAGGTTCGTCACAAGCAGCTATTGGTCGCACTTAATTAGACTGCACAAACGTTCCAACTTCCAAAACAAAACATCATGACTCGGAGAGTCATGATGTTTGTAAGTCGATACTTCAATCAGGTGAGAATTTATAAGCCAATAGATATTTTTTAATCGCGTTTAAATAGAAGACCTAAAAGTATACCGGTACCCGCAGCGATCAACGCTGACTGAAACGGCCGGTTTCGTATGAACTCGATAGTGACATCGCGGCTTTGAGCTAATTGGCGCGTTGCTTGCCCTGCGATTCCGCGTGCTACATTTTTCATCGATGAAAAGCGTGCAACTAGTCGGTCTCTAGCTTCGCAAAGCTCGCTCTCGGTGAGAGTCGAGGCATGTGACATCAATGCGTCTAGGTCTTCTTTAATAGTAGCTAATTCCTGGCGTAATCCCAGCACACTAGTGGATCCGTTAGATGAAAGAAAATCAAGACGAGCGTTCTTGATTTCTTCACCGACCACAGGGACTTCTTTTCTCATCATGACCTCCGTTGAACAAGTTGACTCATTAGATGTGGATTTGAGTATGGGGTTCCGCACTGCTGAAAATTGATCGAAAAGTGTTTCCCTGAGGCAATTATGATTTCAGGGAAATATCTTGCATAATTGCAAGATTCTATTTTTCATCGCCGCGTACATTGTTCTTTGCTTCATATTTATTGCGCCATGCTTAAGCTATTTCCGTCGATACAAACTGAGAACCATACTGAGCGCAATCGCATACTGCTGGGCTGGAGTTCGGCTTGGCTGTTGATCGTCGTTTTAGTTTTTGTGGCCACTTCAGTCAAAATTCAATTAGACCGCAATGATCTACTCGATCAAGCGCGTAATGAGGCCGTATCGCGTGCTAGTACCGCTGCAGATCAGGTGCTGCGTACGGTCTCGCAAATTGATCAACTGTCTTTGGCGATCAAATATCAATGGGAGCATCGATCTGTACCTCTAGATCTTGATGAGCAATACCGCCAAGGTGTCTATCAAAAAACTATTTATCCGGTCGTCATTAATTCTCAGGGCTATGCGGTGTCATCGACTCGGCAGCTTCCAAAGAATACCTACATGGGAGATTTACCGTTTTTTATAAAACATAGCAAAGACCCTGCAGGTGGATTGTTAATTTCTCCGCCAGCGGAAGGTCGTGGTGGTTTTGCCGGGAAAAAAATCATACGATTTACCCGCGCATTCAATCGGCCTGATGGATCCTTTGACGGAGTAGTGTTGATTGCCATTGAAGTCAACTATGTAACTAGTTTTTATGATGAGTCGCGATTATTAGTGGGCGATTTCATTTCTGTGTATTTCAAAGATGGCGTGCTTCTAGCGAGCCAATCCGGTGGTGGTTCGGCTAAGTCTTTGTATAAAGATTTACCACAATTTGCTTTATCCAATGGAAGCGAACGCCAGTCTGAAGATCTATTTATCGATAAACGCTCGCGTTTAGTTAGCTGGAAAACTATTGAAGGCTATCCATTTGTGGTCGCTGCAGCTATTGATGCCGATAATGCGACAGCATCCTATACCTCGACACGACTGACGTATATGGGTATTGCAATAGCATTTAGTGCGCTTATGTTGTTGTTTGCCGTAGTGGGTGCGTATACGCACCTAAAGAATATTGAACGTCAGCGGCGCGAATCTGAGATTCAAAATACATTTCGCTTGGCTGTCGATGGCGCGCATGAAGCGTTTTATATGGTTCAACCTACCTATCATAGCGATGGGCGACTTCACCGTTTGCTTATAGAAGATTGTAATGAGCGAGCAGGGGAAATGGCGGGTTACCCCCGCGCCAAGTTAATTGGAAAGTGCTTAACTGAGATTTACCAAGGCAAAGCTCTACAAGGCTTGTTTGATTTTTTTTCCCGTGTTTTGAAAGATGGATTTGTAGAAGATGAATTCCATGTGGCCCATGGGAAGCGACATGCTGCCGGTTGGTTTCAGCGAAGAGCTATTCGTTCGGGTAACGGAGTAGCGATAACTATCCGCGATGTGTCCGAAGCCAGACAGCAAGCAGAGTCGCTCGCTGTTATGGCGCGAACAGATTCATTGACTGGTTTGCCGAATCGACACTGGCTGAATGATTACTTGCCTAATGCATTAAAAAAATCGATTGAAAATAATCATCGAATGGCATTGCTGTATGTTGATTTAGATAATTTTAAAGATATCAATGATTCACTCGGCCATAAGAGCGGTGATGAGCTAATCATTGCAGTTGCAAATAGTTTGAGACTAGCGCTACGATCAGAAGATTATTTGGCGCGTATTGGTGGTGATGAATTTTTAATTATCATCACTCATCTCGACGAGGTGAAGGATGTTCTACCAATCGCTGAAAAATCATTGAAGGCAATTAGCTTAGAAAATTCAGTAGCCCAGTGGCGGGGATTTGTGCCCAAGGCATCGATAGGTATCAGTATTTTTCCTGATCATGGTGACGATATTGATAGTTTATTGAGGGCCGCTGATATCGCTATGTATCAAGCAAAATTAGAGGGTAAATCACAATTCCGTTTTTATAACGACGAATTTGCCCAAAAAATTCGCGACAGAGTTTCTACTGAGCGCGCGCTGGAACAAGCCATACATAACGATGAGTTTGTCATTTATTACCAGCCCAGAGCATTTGCCATGAACGGAGAGTTCGCCAGTATGGAGGCATTGATTCGATGGCGTGATCCTCAGCGTGGTTTAATTTCTCCTGCCGAATTCATACCTATTGCAGAAGAATCACGATTAATTATTCCATTGGGTGATTTGGTTATTCGTAAGGTCTGCCAACAATTGGCTATATGGCGAGAACAGGGTTGCACTCTCAGGCTTGTATCAATTAATGTATCTTCACTTCAGTTAATTGATGATGGGCTGCGCTTATCAATTAAAAAGAATCTTGAGCAATATAAGTTGCCGGTATCGCTAGTGGCAATTGAGTTGACTGAATCGAGTATGTTGGATGAAACAGGCATTGCCATCGATGAATTAAAACGATTACATGAGATGGGTATCGAGTTACAAATTGATGATTTTGGAACGGGCTATTCTTCTTTATCTAAATTACAAAGTTTGGATATTGATGTGGTAAAGATTGATCAATCGTTTGTCTACAAGCTGGCGATGGATCATCAGAGTAGGGCGCTATGTGAAACCATTGTTTCTATTGGCCGAAGTTTAGATATAGCGATTGTTGCTGAGGGCGTTGAAACAGTTGAGCAGCTAGAGATACTTCAATCTATGAATTGTGATGAAGTGCAGGGGTACTTGATCTCGCGCCCTGTTCCCCCTGAAGATATCCCTGAATTACTGACTAAAAAATTCTTTTGAAATTGCTTTACAACTTAGTCAGAAAACAATTCTTTAATGTTTTTTTCGTTCGGGGCATGCACTACCTTTTTCTCAGTGATCAATGCCGTCACTAATTCAGCCGGTGTCACGTCAAACGAAGGGTTTCGTACCTTCACTCCTTCTGCAGCCCATTGGTAATCAAGATAGCCTGTTACTTCTTTTGCGGGTCGTTCTTCAATAGGGATGTGTTCGCCACTGATGACTGAAATATCAATGGTGGACAATGGGCAGGCAACGTAAAACGGAATTCGATGACGTTGTGCTAGCACTGCCACCATGTAGGTTCCGATTTTGTTGGCTACATCACCGTTAGCGGCGACTCGATCGGTGCCAACAACCACAGCGTCAATTTCTCCGCTTGCCATTAAGTGACCTGCCATGTTGTCAGTGATCAGCGTCACAGGGATTTTTTCCTGAACCATCTCCCAAGCAGTTAAACGTGCGCCTTGCAGAAATGGTCGGGTTTCATCAGCGATCACGCTAATTTTTTTACCTGCTGCGACTGCAGAACGGATAACTCCTAGCGCCGTGCCATGGCCGGTAGTGGCTAACGCACCCGCATTGCAGTGAGTTAGTACACGAGCCCCATCGGGCAGCAAGCTTGCGCCATTTGCCCCTATGGCGTGGTTGATACGAATATCTTCTTCATGGATGAATTTAGCTTCATTCAGCAAACTGTTAGCTAGCTGAGATTTAGCTTGAGTAGCGTGTTGTTGCCAACATTGGCGCATGCGATTGAGCGCCCAAAAAAGATTCACTGCGGTGGGGCGACTTTCTGCCAGCTTGATAAATCCGAGTTCAAGTTGCTGGTCAAATTGATCGCTAGCGTTCTTACAAAGGCGCAGCGCTTCGAGTGCAACGCCATAGGCTGCTGCAACACCAATAGCAGGTGCACCACGGACTACCATAGTGCGAATGCCGTGCGCTACTCCTTCTGCGGAGTCGTAGCTGAGATACTCAAACGTCGCTGGCAGTCGTGTTTGATCAATCATCTCTAATTGACCGCCCGTTGCAGTCTCGCGCCAGCGTAGCGTCTGTATCGCTTCGCTCATATTAATCGCCTTCAAATTCGCATAAAGCAAAAACGGGAATGCCAGCTTTCTCCAAACGTTTTTTACCACCTACATCGGGCAGATCAATGAGAAAGGCGCACTCGACTACTTCGCCACCCATTTTTTGAACCAAAGTGACTGCAGCATGTGCGGTGCCACCTGTCGCTAACAAATCGTCAACGATCAGAACTTTTTCACCTTTGCTAATAGCATCGTGATGTATTTCTATACGGTCGCTGCCATACTCTAAATCGTAATCATGCCCCATGGCGGCGCCCGGTAGTTTGCCTTGTTTGCGAATAGGTACAAATCCGAGTTGCAGCACATAAGCGAGAGGCGCACCAAACATAAATCCGCGCGCTTCAATGCCAACGATTTTCGAAATACCTTGTCCACGATAGCGCTCTGCCAAAGCATTGATGGCCGCATGAAAACCATTTGCGTCTTTTAATAAGGTGGTGATGTCGCGAAACTGTATGCCAGCTTTCGGGTAATCAGGAATTGTGCGAATTAGTGTAGTGAAGTCCATAGTTGCTCGCTTATTTTTTTTCGGGAGAATGAACATTGCGGCCGTAATTTTTAAAACGTTCAATCACAGCCTGCATTTCTTCGGTAGATAGCAATACTGGCTGGCCATTTTGGCGCGCTAATAAATATTGCTGACATAAAGATTCAATTTCTATGGCTACAGTCATGGCTTCATCAAGGTCACGACCTGCGGCAATCAATCCGTGATTAGCCAGCAAACAGGCCTTGCGATCTTGCATGGCTGCCACCGCGTAGTCAGATAAGGTTTGTGTGCCAAATAAGGCATAAGGTGCGCAGCGTATAGAGTCGCCACCAGCAATCGCAATCATGTAGTGAAATGCGGGTAAATCTTCGCGTAGACAGGCGAGCGCCGTAGCACTTGGAGAGTGCGTATGAACGATGGCATTTAGCTCAGGACGATGACGCAACAAGTCGCTATGAAAATGCCATTCGCTGGAAGGCTTGCCGCTGCCGATAACATGGCCATCAAAATTCATGGTGACTACGCTCGCAGGATGCATCTGCGCCGTCGGCACACCAGAAGGCGTAATTAAGAAGTGATCGCCTTCACGGCAGCTGATATTGCCCGAGGTGCCGCGATTGAGCCCCGCCACTTCAAGCTGTTGGCAGGCTTGAATAATTTGCGCGCGCAGAGTGGTTGATGTGATGCTCATCGTTTGAGTACTCGTCCAGCGACCACCGATAATTTTTCCATCATGGCCGGATTACGCGCATGCGGTGCAGTGATGAGTGCATGCTCTAACGAGTGCTTGCAGCCACATGCGTGCGCGTTGGTATCTTTAGGTAGTTGATGAACTAATTGTTTAACCAAATCACGGCCTTTGCCTGCATTACCCAGCAATACTTTAATCACTTGATCGACGCTCACATGATCATGATCGGGATGCCAGCAATCAAAATCAGTCACCATCGCTACACTGGCGTAGCAAAGTTCTGCTTCGCGGGCTAGTTTGGCTTCAGGCATATTCGTCATACCGATTACGTCGCAGCCCCATTGTCGATACAGCTTCGATTCCGCTTGGCTAGAAAACTGCGGACCTTCCATCACCAAATACGTGCCGCCTCGCACAATGTTTAATGCAGTTGCATCCGCACTGGCTTGCAGATGATTACCAAGACGTGAGCACACAGGATGCGCCATCGAAACGTGAGCGACTAATCCTTTACCAAAAAATGATTTTTCACGAGCAAAGGTACGATCAATAAATTGATCCACAATCACAAAGGTGCCCGGCGCTAAATCTTCGCGTAATGAACCAACAGCAGACAGTGAAATGATATCGGTGACACCAATTCGTTTTAATGCATCGATATTGGCGCGGTAATTCACCTCAGCGGGTGGAATAGTGTGACCTCGACTATGGCGCGGTAAAAATGCCATCGCCTGACCCGATAAAACACCGGTGAGGATTTCGTCGGAGGGCTCACCAAAGGGGGAAGCAACCTTAATCCATGCGGGGTTTTCCAGGCCATCGATATCATAAATACCGCTGCCACCTATGATGCCTAAGCGCTGGGGATGGTTGTGAGCTTGCATGGGTAGAATCCTTCGAATCGGAAGTCCGAACTTTACCAAAGAACACACGTCAGCCATCTAAGGTGGGTGGCCTAGAAACAAAAATGCCCGACCTTTACAGATCGGGCATTGCTAAATAAATACTGTGGGGTGGCCGATGGGGCTCGAACCCACGACAACAGGAATCACAATCCTGGACTCTACCAACTGAGCTACGGCCACCACTGATAAAACGATCTGACAGATTCAGACCGAAATAAGCCGCTCATTATACAAAATTTCCGACCTGCTGGCGCTATTTCAAGCGGTATCACTGACTAAAGCCTGCGTTGTCCACGCTCGCTACGTTAACGGATAAGCCCAATAGCTGGCGAAACGCAGTTTCGAGCGCGGTTCGGCTACCGCTGGTGAACGCTAGTATTTGGGCGGGGGTGGTTGATGCCTCACGCAACAAGGAATGTTGAATTAAAAGTCGTTGCAACTGTCTGGCAACCGGTTCTCCGGTATCAACCTGAATCACTTTAAGCCCAGCAGTCATTGCTACATGATCGATTAATGGTTGAACGAAAGGGTAGTGCGTGCAACCCAAGACCAAGGTGTCAACACCTTGCTTTAGCAGTGGCGCGACATAACGCTCAACTAAATCTGCAGTTGCGCGGGAATTCAACTCGCCTTTTTCAATTTGATCAACCAGACCATTACACGCTTGTGTAATGAAACGCACCTCAACGGAGTCAGTAATTTGTTGCTGTAATTTCTGAAATTTTTCACTGGCTAAGGTACTGGTAGTAGCTAATACGCCCACTACCCCTGATTTTGATAGTGCTGCTGCTGGTTTTAGGCCGGGCTCTACTCCTACGACTTGCATATGAGGGTAATGTGAACGCAGAGCGGAGATCGCTGCTGCCGTTGCGGTGTTGCATGCCACCACCATCGCTTTTACGTGGTAGGTCTGTAAAAATGCGGCAATCGACAACACGCGTTCAACGATGATAGCTTCGGGTTTTTCACCATAGGGTGCAAATCCAGAATCCGCAAAATACAGTAGCTCTTCGGAAGGCAGTAAGGCATGAACATGCCGCAGCACCGAGAGCCCACCAATACCCGAATCGAACACGCCAATCGGTGCGTTCGAATCTAACGATGACAATGAATCAGCCAAGCTTGACAGGGATCTTGCCGATGGTGGCAGCGATACGTTCTTGCCATTCTTTAGGTCCAGTGTTGTGGACTGAAGTGCCGCTGGAATCGACGGCAACGGTTACTGGCATATCGCTGACATCAAATTCATAAATCGCTTCCATACCCAAATCTGCAAAACCAACCACCTTGGCTCCTTTGATCGCTTTCGATACCAGATACGCTGCACCACCGACAGCCATCAGATAAGCTGATTTATGATTTTTAATCGATTCAATCGCAATCGGCCCGCGCTCAGCTTTACCGACCATCGCAATCAAACCGGTTTTTTCTAACATCATGTCGGTAAATTTATCCATGCGTGTCGCGGTTGTTGGGCCGGCTGGACCAACGACTTCATCTCGCACAGGATCGACTGGGCCGACGTAGTAAATCACACGATTTTTAAAATCGACGGGTAGTTTTTCACCTTTAGCGAGCATGTCTTGAATACGCTTATGTGCAGCATCACGCCCAGTAAGCATTTTTCCATTTAACAGCAGTGTTTGTCCGGGTGTCCATGACGCCACTTCAGCAGCAGTAAGTGTGTTGAGATCGATGCGTTTCGATTTTTGTGTATCAGGCATCCAGTGCACGTCGGGCCACTCAGAGAGCGATGGTGGATCCAAATACACAGGGCCCGAACCATCCATCACAAAATGTGCGTGACGTGTGGCCGCGCAGTTAGGAATCATGGCAACCGGTTTAGATGCAGCATGAGTTGGGTGCATCATGATTTTTACATCCAACACTGTCGTCAAGCCACCGAGACCTTGCGCACCGATACCCAGCGCATTGACCTTTTCATACAGTTCAATACGTAATTCTTCAGTTTTATCTTTAGGACCACGAGCGAGTAAGTCGCTCATATCGAGATCTTCCATCAGCGATTGTTTCGCCATTAGCATGGCGTGCTCAGCTGTGCCACCTATGCCTATACCCAGCATGCCGGGAGGGCACCATCCGGCGCCCATGGTTGGTACGGTCTTCAATACCCAATCGACTAATGAATCGGAGGGATTGAGCATAACGAATTTACTTTTATTTTCTGAGCCACCACCTTTAGCGGCAACTTGCACATCTAAGGTATTACCTGGCACCACTTCCATGTGTACGACAGCGGGTGTATTGTCTTTGGTGTTTTTTCGTTCGAATTGCGGATCTGCTACGACGGAAGCTCGTAATTTGTTGTCCGCATTGTTGTAGCCGCGACGAACGCCTTCATTAATGGCATCAGTAATCGACCCCGCAAAGCCTTCAAAGCGCACGTCCATACCAATTTTTAAAAATACATTCACGATTCCAGTGTCCTGGCAGATCGGGCGCTTACCTTCGGCACACATGCGGGAATTGGTCAGAATTTGAGCAATGGCATCTTTTGCTGCAGCGCTTTGCTCGCGCTCGTAGGCACGAGCTAGATGACGGATATAGTCCGTCGGGTGGTAGTAGCTGATGAACTGGAGGGCGGCTGCAACGGATTCGATGAGATCTTCTTGCTTAATGATGGTCATGATTGGCTTAAAATATGAAATTGGCAAGCGTAAGCAACGACAGTAAATTTGTGCATTTTGAAAACGTCCGCAAGCTAAAGCTATGTCCTCGCGTTCAGCGGCTTCGTTAGGCGTCATTTTACACCTCGACTACCAGCCAAATAGTGCCTGCTGTAAGCCGCATACCTGAGCATAACGCTAGGTCTTATGTAAGGCTTGAGTAAGCGTGCCGGCTTATCGTTAAGCCACAATAATTATTTGCAGGATGGAGACACCATGTCTGAAATCGAGTCCCTCATGCACGAGGAGCGTGTATTTGCTCCGCCCGCAGACTTTTCAAAAAATGCGGCCGTTGCGGGTATGGCAGCTTATAAGGCCTTGTGTGCCGAAGCAGAAAAAGATTACGAAGGTTTTTGGGCGCGTCTAGCACGCGAACACCTTGAATGGCACAAGCCATTTTCTAAAACTCTGGACGAATCACAGGCGCCGTTTTACAAATGGTTCGATGATGGTCAGTTGAATGTGTCTTACAACTGCCTAGACCGAAACCTGACTAATGGTAATGCGGATCGCACAGCGATCATCTTTGAAGCCGATGACGGATCGGTTAGCAAACTCACTTATCGTGACTTGCATAAGAAAGTATGTAAGTTCGCTAACGGCCTCAAATCGCTAGGCATTAAAAAAGGTGATCGCGTCATCATCTATATGCCGATGTCTGTTGAGGGCGTCGCCGCAATGCAAGCCTGCGCGCGTATCGGTGCAACACATTCCGTGGTTTTCGGTGGTTTCTCAGCCAAGTCTCTACAAGAGCGCATCATTGATGCAGGCGCAGTCGCTGTTATTACCGCTGACGAGCAAGTGCGCGGTGGTAAACAGCTTCCCCTGAAAGCGATTGTTGATGAAGCCTTAGCGATGGGTGGATGCGAAGGCATCAAGAACGTCGTCATCTATCAACGCACTAAAGGCAAAATTAATGTTGCCGCCGGTCGCGATATTTGGTTGCACGACTTGACTGAAAAGCAGGCAGAGCAATGCGAGCCTGAGTGGGTCAACGCAGAGCATCCGCTGTTCATTTTGTATACCTCAGGTTCAACCGGCAAACCCAAAGGCGTGCAACATGCGTCTGGTGGTTATTTGTTGTGGGCAGCGTTGACTATGAAGTGGACTTTCGACATTAAGCCGACCGATGTATTTTGGTGTACGGCTGATATAGGTTGGGTCACAGGTCATAGCTATATTGCGTATGGTCCTTTAGCCGTTGGAGCGACACAAATTGTGTTTGAGGGTGTGCCAACTTTCCCTCATGCGGGTCGATTCTGGGAAATGATAGAGCGTCATAAAGCGACGATTTTTTATACCGCACCGACAGCCATACGTTCATTGATCAAAGCATCCGATGCGGATCCAAAAGCGCACCCGAAAAAATTTGATCTCACCTCATTACGTTTGCTGGGATCAGTTGGCGAGCCTATCAATCCCGAAGCGTGGATGTGGTACTACACAAATGTTGGCGACAGTAAGTGCCCGATTGCCGATACGTTCTGGCAAACAGAAACGGGTGGTCACATGATTTCTCCGTTGCCAGGTGCAACACCTATGGTGCCGGGTTCATGCACCTTGCCTTTGCCTGGGATCATGGCTGCGATTGTGGATGAGTCGGGTAACGAGATGCCGCACGGTCACGGTGGCATATTAGTGGTGAAGCGTCCATGGCCTTCAATGATACGAACCATCTGGAATGATCCTGAACGTTTTAAGTCTAGCTACTTCCCTCCAGAGTTGGGAGGCAAAATGTATTTAGCTGGCGACGGTGCTATTCGTGATGAAAAAACTGCTTACTTCACCATCACAGGACGCATCGATGATGTGTTGAATGTATCGGGCCACCGCATGGGTACGATGGAAATCGAATCTGCGTTGGTTGCTAACCCTATGGTTGCTGAAGCAGCCGTTGTAGGTAAGCCCGACCCAACCACGGGTGAATCGATTTGTGCGTTCGTGGTGTTAAAAGGAGCGCGACCTACCGGTGAGCAAGCAGTAGCCATTGCAAAAGAATTGCGTGATTGGGTTGGTAAAGAAATTGGTCCGATTGCCAAACCAAAAGAAATTCGTTTTGGTGACAATCTTCCCAAGACTCGCTCAGGAAAAATTATGCGACGTCTGTTGCGTGTACTCGCCAAAGGTGAAGAGATTACCCAAGATATCTCAACGTTGGAAAATCCAGCGATCTTGGAGCAATTGAAGCAAGCGATTTAAAGCGAAACATTAGTGTTTTAGCGTGTTGTGAGATTTTTGTGGTTTTGTGGGGGAAGGTCGTAGGGCTAACTCCGATGGCCCTATTACCGAATTGCCGCTTCGTCTTCGGGCGAAGCGGCTTTTTTTTGCTTACTTACTGCGGTTTTTTTAAGCAGCACATATTTAAATGATCTGCGCAGTGTTGATTGCTGAGTCAATGACCAAGTGGGATGAGAAGGTTTGCTATAATCCACGCCTTCGTTTATCAGCAGCCTTAAAACGAATTCCGGAGAGATGGATGAGTGGTTTAAGTCGCACGCCTGGAAAGCGTGTGTAGGTTCATAGC